>JAYEHT010000285.1:0-1554 GCA_034659655.1 Candidatus Aerophobota bacterium
CCGGGAGGTTAAAAGAATAATTAAATCTTAAAGTTTTTTCTCTATCTATCGATAAGAATGTAACTTTTACCTTGAAAAAATACGACATATTTACTTTGATTGACAAAAGATAAAGAGGATGGTATGTTTATAGACGCTACTTAGGTCTCTTATGGCGAGGATGAGTTTGCCTAAATTAAAGATAAAGGAGGTAAAGAATGGGAATAAGAGGAGGTAGAGAAACGAGAAACTACCCGAAAAGTTCTTCGGAGGTTTTCTCTGCTATTACCAGGGCTTTAAAGGACCTAAAAATTGGTGCCATCGATAAAGATGAGAAAGCAGGGACAATCATTGCAGCTACAGGATTTTCCCTATTTTCCACTGGAGGGAATGTCTCTATAGAAGTAAAACCTGTTCCCGATACCAAGGAAACTGCTGTAACTATAAGTATCGAGCCTAAAATGAAGACAGTTCTTACTGATTGGGGACAAGCTTCCAGAGAAGTAAGACGTATATTCAGTAAGATGGAAGAACATCTGGGGATTGGGCCTGCTGAGGCCGTGGGAGAAGTTAAAGAGAAAATGGGAGGGGGGAAGGTTAAACAATCAAATACCTGTCCCTCTTGTGGTCAACGTGTTGGAGCAACAGATAAATTCTGCCAGCATTGCGGAGCAAAATTGAAATAGAAAGAGGAGGGTGAGAAAAATGCCCTTTTGTCCAAATTGTGGTAAAGAAGTTGGGGCGGATGTGGCTTTCTGTCCATCGTGCGGTTTCAAGTTAAAAGACACACAGAAAAGTCCTTCCCAGGCCACTTTCCAGAGAAAAGGGAGAATGTTGAGTGAAGGTGGACTGAATACAAAAACATACATGCTCATTTCAACGGCTGGTTTTGGAGCATTAGCCCTGTTATCTCTCTTAATGGGTAATAGCATGGGCTTTATACTTGCCGCTGCTTTGTCTGCTGCACTTTATTTTTGGGGATTAAAAAAGTTAGATATGGGAGATACGGAAACAGCCAAGAAAACTTCTTTAATTGTGGGTGTTTTGGGCGGAGTTATTGGATTAGCTGTATTGTTATCAGCCGGAAGGTCAAGTTTTATCGGTGCTATTGATATTTTAGTGGCCATCCCTGCTTTTTTAGCCTGGCATGAAATGGAGAAGAGTTAATTTACGGCAATTTATCTCGTCTTTATTTTAGAGAAACTGGACAGCTACTCTCCTCTCTTAGCCGAGGAATCTAAATCCGAATCCCATCCCCGGAATAGATGAGACCAGAGCACCAATAACAACAGATATGACTATATCCACTATAATTACCACTACCGTATAGCCCAGAGCTTTCTCGTGAGGACATTCCATCATAATGGGAATAGCTAAATAGAGAAGATAAAGCCCATAGAGTCCAGCTATTATTACCACCACACTGAGAAGAGGGATAATATAGAGAATGCCTGCTACCAGAGTAGGAGTAGCACAATAGACCGCTACTTTTAGAGCTTGAACCTTACTTTTTGTTCCTGAAAAAGTAGGGGCCAAAGCATTTATAATCAGTCCTAAGATGTAGATTCCTGCTAG
>JAYEHT010000286.1:0-1554 GCA_034659655.1 Candidatus Aerophobota bacterium
AGAAGTTAACGGATGAATTCGTCAAAAGATGTAAAAATTATATGTATAAGAGGGGAATAATATTATGAAAATTTTAGTAGCCAATCCACCCTGGCCGGGTCCCGGATACGGAGCAAGGTCGGATGTTAGATGGCCCCATAAGAGGAGTGATAAACTTTTAGAGCATCCAATTTACTTAGCATATGTGGTAGCAGTATTGAAGGAAGAAGGATTTGAAGTAGATTTTGTTGATGGAATTTTAGATGAATTGTCTATACCTGAGTTTGCTAAAGTAGTAAAAAATAAGCAGGCAGAGATGGTGATATTGGAGACATCCACTCCTTCTATTGAATACGACCTTCTTACAGCAAAAACTTTAAAAGAAAAAATAAAGGATATATTTGTAGTTTTGGTAGGCTCTCATGCCACTTTTTTTCATGAAGAGATTATGAGAGAGAATGAATTTCTTGATTGTGTCTGCAGAGGAGAGTTTGACTTTACAATTAAAGATTTAGCTATAACTCTTTCTCAAAAAGGTGATCTTAAGGAAGTTAAAGGAATAACCTTTAGGGATAAGGACGGGATTCATATAAACGAAGACCGTTCCTTAATTCAAAATCTTGATGAGATTCCTTTTCCTGCTCGAGATATTGTGAAGGATAAAAATTATCGACAGGGAACTTTTATGGGAAAGCTCAGCACAACTATGGTAAGCTCTCGAGGATGTCCCTATCGCTGTATATTCTGTTTGTGGCCCAATATCTTATACGGTCATAAATGCAGGATGAGAAGTGCCGAAAATGTTGTTGATGAAATTGAGGAAGCAGTAAAAAAATATGGAATTGATGAGATATATTTTGATGATGACTCTTTTGCTTTGGATAAAAAGCGAGTTTTAAAGATTTGTGAGTTAATTAAAAAACACAATTTAAAGGTGAGATGGATTGCTCAGTGTCGAGTAAGCAGCATACAGGATGAAGAAATAGCAAATAAAATGAGAGAGGCAGGTTGCCATTATATAAGATTTGGAGTAGAGTCGGGTTCCCAGAGAATGTTAGATTTTATGAAGAAGGGAATAACTTTAGGTCAAGTAAGAAAAGCTTTTAAACTATGTAGAAAAGCAGGGATAAAAACTCAGGCTTTCTTTCTTTTTGGTATCCCGGGAGAAACTTGGCAAGCCATAAATGAAAGTATTGAATTTGCTAAAAAGATAAAACCAGATAGTGCTCAGTTTGCTATCGCTATTCCTCATCCGGGAACAGAATTATATGAGATTTGCAAGAAAAATGGATGGCTTAAGTATAAAAAGTGGGAGGATTTCTCTGCCTGCAATTCTCTTATTGAGACAGATGAGCTTTCCAGAAAAGATTTAGAAGAAGCCCGTGTTAAAGCTTATCGAGAGTTTTATTTAAGACCAGCATATATTATAAGAACGCTTTATAAGATAAAAAGTTTCTCCTATCTTGTTTCTACTATGCGCAGTGCTAAATCTATATCTAGTAGAATGGCCTTTTTCGAAAAAGTAAATTCCTAAAGTTTATTATTTTAAGTAATGCAGATGATTCAACCAAATTT
>JAYEHT010000287.1:0-7913 GCA_034659655.1 Candidatus Aerophobota bacterium
TCTCCATCTATTACTATCTGTTATTCTTTAACTCAACCTGCTGAGGTTAGAATTAACATTTTTAATCTTAACGGGGAGCTGATTAAAGAGCAGCGAAGTTATGTATCTTCTATGGGAGAGGAGATTTGCTGGAGCTGGTATGGTAAAAATATGTATAATGAAGAGCTAAACAATGGCATCTACATTTTAAAAGTTACCGCTAAGGCAAGTGGGAAAGAGGACAGTGTGACTAAGCTTGTGGGAGTGCTCAGGTGATAAAAAAAGCAGGATTAGAGGATTAAAGGATTAGAGGATTAGAGGGAGAACCAGAAAAACCAGGATTAGAGGAAAATAATAAAAAGAAGGAAAAAAATGAGAAGAAGAGTGGGAGTAATAGGAATAGTGGCTTTAGTTTCTGTCCTTATTTTTGGGGTAGTCCCAGCCCAGGCAGAGTTAAGTGTAGGAGGAATGGCAGGCTACTATAATCCAGAATTTGGGGAAGTGAACGATAGGCTCGAGGAATTTAATAAGCGGACGGGGACGGATCTAAAATTTAAGGGCGGATTAGCCTATGGATTAACGCTGAGTTATGATATTTCTCCAAATTTAAGGATAAGGGGAGAATACAACACTTTTACCTCAAAAACCAGCGATAGCTATACTGATTCTTATTATGACTGTTTGGGAGATTTATGGGAAGATGAATATAACTATGAAGAAAAATTAGCCATCACGCCCATAGTTCTTTCTGGAATATACAGGTTTTCTCCAGATAGTCGTCTATGCCCATACGTAGGAGCAGGGATAGGCTCTTTTCCTACTAAATATAGTTACGACGCGGAACGTAAAAAATATTGCGAGGGATATTTGGATGATACTGACACATGGTCAGGTTCGGATGAAGACAGTCCTATAGGTTTTCAGGTATTAGGAGGAGTAGAATTTGGTGGGAAAAAATTTTCTTTAGCTGCAGAAGTAAGATATATTACTGCCAAAGCGACGAGTATAACAGAAACCAAGTTCGACGTTGACTTAGGAGGTTTCTTTGCTGGATTGGTAGCCAGTATCAAGTTTTAGAAAGGAGTCAGGTCTCAACATTTGACATTTAGTAAGATAGAGGATATAAGGAAGGGGGGCAAGAGGAGTAGAAGAGTAAAGGGGAAAAATAAATAAAAAAGGAGGAAAGTTATGAGAAAAAAAGCTGTTGTGTTTATGGCTGTTAGCTTGGCGGTCTTAATTTTTGGATGGGCTACAGCGTCTTCAGCCCAGAGTGGATTGAGTTTAGGTGTGATTGGGGGCTACTACAGTCCCAGTTTTGGTGAGATAAACGATGACTTTGAAGAAGTGAATATTCTGTATGGGACTGATCTGGAGCTCAAAGCCGGGATAATGTATGGGGCGGCGGTAAATTATGACATTAATCCACAGCTTAGAGTAAGATTAGAATACGATATTTTTAAATCAAAAACCAGCGGTGAGGGGTCTTACTCATATGTATATGATTCTTGGCTCGATGGCTATTATGGGTGGGGTTATTACTGGTACTACGAGGATTGGGTTGAGGAAACGATTGATGCAGAGTTTGAACTGACTACAACACCTATAATTCTCTCTGGAATATATAAATTTTCACCCTTTTATGTAGGAGCAGGAGTAGGCTCATTTCCTACGACCTGTAAGAGTTCCGGAACTCTTACCGAAGATTACTATTTAGATGAATATCTGTATGATTCTTGGTACGGTGGATATACTTACATGGATACTTACTACTGGTATACCGACAGTTTTGATTTATCAGAAGAAGATAGCGATAGTCCTACAGGTTTTCTGGTTATAGCGGGAGTAGAGTTGGGGGGTGAGAAAACCTTTTTTAATCTAGAAGCAAGATACATTCCCTCTCTTAAAGCAAATTTCGATACACTTGGTACGTCTGCTGATTTAGGTGGTTTTCAGGTTAACCTACTGGCAGGGTTTAGGTTTTAACTATTTTTCTCCATTTTAGAGGAATCTTTGGATAATCTTGCCCCCTTTATCCTTTTCTGTAGTGGCTGAGTTTACTCGGTAAAGTAATGGTAACCGTAAGCTTTAAAATTACGCAGGTTCTCAAGCCTTACGGGTGCCAATTTACAGTTTTAGCCTTGATAACAATAGGAAAGTATTACTTCGGGATTTATATGGATATCGAGGGACTTTCCCCGAAGGAGCCTTATAGAAGCTACCTTAACGAATTTCCGAGTTGAGGAAAAAGAAAAATTTACTGTTTGAGGAGGCAAAGCCTCCGAGTTTAAATTTTTCCCGAAATGAGGAGATGAGCAGAGTAATTTAAAGCGGATATACTCTGGCGGTGAGGGAAAAGTCCCGAGGTATTCTTGAAGCCTTTGCCGAACATAGGAAGGTATATCTTGCAATATTGTAATAAGGAAATAAATATAGAGGTATGAGGCGATAAGGAATAAATAAAAAGGAACAGTAATGGAAAAGAAAAGATTATCACTCATATGCGTATGTTTTTTAGTGATATGTTTTACTCTATTCTCTGTAACTGCGAGTGGGGCAGAAATTGTACAAAAAAGGGAGGAATTTGCCTCAAGTTTTACAAAAGTTCGAGATGACCTCTCTTTAGAATGTAGACTAAAGATAGGTCATATTAATGGTAATACTATATATGAGATTAGTGGTTCCGAATATGGAGGATGGAAGAGTAAGCTAAAATTTCCTATGAATAATTCCTTAATAGGAGGGCGGGTTTCTTTAAATTATAGTAATGATGGATGGGGGGATTATTCCTTTAATCTTGGAGGATGGGTTAGTTTAGCTGAAAAATCTGCAGGAACAATGGAGGACTCTGATTGGCTATATGCTTATTCTTCCGGTAAAGCAATTTATTCAGAATCTGATGCAGAAATGGATACCAGAATTTTTGATGGAAATATACTATTTAATTTTTTGAAGGAGTCGTATCCAGAAAGAAAACAATCTCTTATATTAGGTGCTCGCATTGGTTATAAGTATCAGAAATTTGATTACAATATCAGCGATACTGAACAGATAGATTATATATCTTATTACTATATATTCGTTCCTGGAAAAACTTTAAATTATGAGGTAGAGTATAGGATACCATATTTAGGGTTAAATGGCATCTATTCTTTTGGCAATGCCTTTAAAGCAAATCTTGAGGTAAATTATTCTCCCTGGGTTAAGGCAGAGGATAAAGATGACCATCTTCTAAGGAATAAACTCTCTAAAGGAGATTGCGAAGGGAATCTGTTTATGGCTGGTGGGAATCTCTCCTGGGAGTTTGAAAAGAATTGGACCTGGGAGATAGGGATAAGTTATACTACCATTAGTACTCAGGGAGAACAGGAACAATATTTTTATGGAGGAGAATATAAGGGATTATCTTTCCATAACATAGATGATAAAATTAACTCCAGGCAAGTTTTCGTGAGTACTTCTATTAAGTATCGCTTCTAAAAAGAAAAAAGGAGCTATAGGTTTTTTAAGAAAGAAGGTGAGTTAAATGTTTACCCGACAAAAAACAGGAATAATTGGAGGATTGTTAATATTTATATTAATTTCAGCAGGTAATGTTTATGCTGGTGTGGGAACTACTGCTGTTAACTTTTTAAAGATTGGATTGGGAGCAAGAGCATCAGCAATGGGAGATGCCTTTACTGCTCTTGCCGATGATGGTAGTTGTTTGTACTGGAATCCAGCGGGATTAGTTCAATTAAAGGATAAACAGCTTCTGGTGAGTTATAATAGTTGGTTTGCGGGGATAAAACGGGGATATATAAGCTTTACCTTACCTTTATCAGAGGAAGAAGGTGTAGGAGTGGGAACCAACTACCTGGATATGGGGACCCTTGAGGGAAGAGATGAAGAGGGAAATCCTACGGAGCCTTTTGGAGCTTCTGATTTTCAATTGAGTGTAGGATATGCTAAAAGATTTTCTGATAAATTTATGGCAGGTTTAAGCGGAGGAATATTAAAGGATACCATAGCTGGTAATGAAAAAAACACTTATTCAGTAAACGCGGGCATTCTCTTTTTTATTAAAAAGTCCCTTTCCTTAGGGCTATCTGTCCAAAATATAGGGCCTAAGCTAAGCGGCGGCAGCCTTCCTCTTAACTTTAAATTAGGGGTAGCAAAGAAGACAGAGTCTTTAACTTTAACTGCAGATATTTCTAAGCCCACCGATAATAGGATGTATTTCTCAATAGGAGGAGATTGGAGCATAAGAGAGAATCTGTTCTTAAGAGTCGGTTATAAAAGTAATCGAGACATTGCCTCCGGTATAACAATAGGAATTGGTTTGAAGAGGAAGAAAATTGGCCTTGATTACGCTTATCTACCTTATGGTGATTTAGGGAATACTCACAGAGTTTCTTTAATAATGAGATTTTAATATACCATTTTTAGTTTCTTTTTTGAGGAAAACCAAAAATAAATAGGTTTGGTGGTTTAGTTAAAGAAGTTTTCTAACTGATAGAATTTGATAGTCATGCGGTATGATGTCAAGTGAGATAAGACATATCATCCCATCAATTTATGAGAGGGAAAGGAGGAGGTGAAGAGCTAATTTTTTAGAGAATAGAGAATAGAGAAAAGGGAGAGAGAATCGATAATTTAAGAGGTAGTAAAAGAAGAGATTTTGAAAGGAGATAGCAATGATGAAAAAAATTTGTTTGATGTTAGTTATTATTCTAATGGTAGTCTTTGCTGGTCAATACTTCCTGGCACCACCAGTATATGCAAACAGTACTCCGGAAAAGAAAGAACCTGCTATGGCAGGGCTCTTCTCTTTTCTGATACCCGGACTGGGCCAGATGTATGTAGCAGATTGGCAGTGGACAAATAGAGTTACGATGTTTATAGGTGTATGGCTGGGAGCATGGTTAGTAAGTTATTTACTAATATATGTTACACTGGGTTTGGCTTCATTTGTAGTGTGGATACTTCCATTAGGTTGGAAAATTTATGCGATAGTAGATGCAGTAAAGTTAGCCAATAAGTATAATGCAAAACACGGTTTTGCCCTTTTGGAAAATAGAGGGAAAAAAGTTTTAGCCCTGAACACACCTGAGGGGAAAATAACTTTAGGCTCGTTACCCACACAATTTCAGGTAGTCTATCGCTAAATGTTGTGAAGCAGACAACTAACTTATTACCAGAGATTTAAATAAAATTATTCAGAAAAAGCCGGGAAAGAAGATTTCAAGTTCTTCTCTCCCGGTTTTTAAGGGAGAAGTATTATAGGTGAGGGAAATTGGAAAGTTAAAGATTTTTGTTTTATTATTTGCTCTTGGTTTAATTTTGAATGGTAGTAGCCTGGCATTAGGGTTAACTTCGGAGGAGCAACTCATCACTGATATTATAATTGAAGGGAATGTTGTCACTCCCGAGAATTTAATTTTATCTGAGATCAAAAGTCGGCGAGGACAAAAGTTTGATCCGGAGAGATTAGAGACGGATTTAAAATTTATTTACTCTTTAGGGTATTTTTCTGATGTGCAGGTGGTAGTGCAAGAGAAAAAAGAAGGTGTGAGATTAGTAATAGAATTGGATGAATTTCCTGTTATTCGTAAGGTTATTTTTGAAGGTAATACGATTTGCTCTTTTGAGGAAATGATAAGAATTATGAACAATAGAGCAGGCAGGCTGCTCAATATTGTCTCTTTAAAAGAAGATACTGATGCTATCTCTTCCCTGTACCACAGGAAAGGATATACTATGGCTAAAGTATCAGACACCAGTTTGACATCGAATAATGAGCTGACTATAATTATCGATGAAGGATGGTTAAGAAGGATAGAGGTTGCAGGCAATCTATCAATTAAAAAGAAAGTGATAGTTAGGGAGTTTGAACCCTATCTAAATGAAGTTTACAACACCTCAAACATTAGAAAAGCACTGTTTAGATTGAAAGAATTAAGCCTGTTTAAGAATATTGAGGCAGAAGCATCCCCAATACCGGGAAAAGAAGGAATACTTCTCAGGATAACGGTTGAAGAAAAAAACTCCTTCTCAAGTTTTAGCTCGAGGATGTATTATAATTTAGCCGATGGATATGCTCATGAGTTTTGTCTGGAAAGAAAAACCCTTAATGCTCACAACATTCAACTTTTAGCTAAGATAGGCAGAGACTCGGCGTATAAATTATCTTTTCATAATCCCTATTTAGGGAATAAACTTACCGGCTTTAACTTTAATATCTATAAAACCTCGGAAAAAAAGGGCACACTTCACTCCTTTAAGGATGAAAGAGAAGGTATACTCCTTTCAATAAAAGAGAGATTTAATGAAGATTCTCCTCGGGTCAGTCTTAAGAAAGAGGAGATCTCTTTTTCTCGGATGGATAGCAACGAGAAAGAGAGTTCCCATGCGCTTAGTATAATTGTAGAGCTGGAGAAAGATAATCGAGATAATTTTATATTTCCCTCCTCCGGGAGTCGGTTTCACCTTTCTTTTCAAGGCACCGCTATTCATTCATATGAAAATAACCAGTTTGGCAAAATGAGCTTTAAAATTTCTCGTTATCAAAGAATCGAAAAAAAATCAACTCTTGCTGGGTCTCTGGAAGCTCATCTGAGCTCAGGGAATATTCCTCAATATGAATGGTTTTATCCAAAAGAAGATAGTATTATTCATGGATATAAAAGATACGATCTTTGGGGAGAACAATTAGCAGTATTTACATTGGAGATTAGGAGACCTATTAGACCTTTTCTGCAAGGTGTTTTCAGTCTAAATATAGGGGATACCTGGGGAAATAAGGAAGACGACTCTTTATCCCATCCTCTTAAAGTTGGGATAGGAGTAGGATTAAATTATTTATTTTTTAATACCTACCGTCTACATCTAAGTTATGGAGTATCTATTGAAGGAAGGTCAGCCTGGTATGCAAGCATAAAACCAATTTTAGATAGACATTAATTTCAAAAGTTTTAGTAAGTGGAGGAAGAAATGGTTGGAGTAAAAGCTAAATATTCGTTACTGGTCCTAATCTTAATATTAGCAATAACTCTTGTTTTTGTTTCCAGCTCTTATGGTAGTCTGTTGGTAGAAGAGATCATAAGCAAATTAGAAGCCTCATCCAACAAAATTAGGGATTATCAAGGTTTAATGGTAGTTACTGTAAAAGAAGATGGAAGAAAGCGGAAAGGAAAAATAAGGATAATGGTTAAAAAACCTGATAAACTATTAATAGAACTTTTATCGCCTCCATTATCTGCCGGACAAATAATTGTGGTCAATGGGAAAAAGGTGTGGATGTATGATCCGGATTATAATGAGGTGCGAATCTGTGATCTTTCGCAGGTTCCCCAGGTAAATAAACTCTCCCCGGAAAGGACAAACCTTGATATTATGAAAATGCTTTACGATGTTGAACTTTTAGGTCAAGAAAAAATTGGAGAAGAAAAAGCTTATGTATTAGAATTAAAAAGTAAAAATGGCGTGCAAGGCAAAGAGCGGATATGGATAGATAGCCAAAGATGGATAGTTCTTCAGCTTGCCTTCTATGATCCCATGGAAAATCTATTAAAAAAAACAATCTTTAAGGATATTCGTAAAGTGAATGATGATGCATGGATGGCCTTCAGGCAAAATGATTATGATAGTAGGGGCAGATTAATTCGAACAGTTGTTTTTCAAGACGATATCAGCTTCAATACCGATATTCCTGAAGGAAAATTTGTATTCAAGATTCCTGAAGGTGCGCGGATAATTGACTATACCAAGGAAAAATAGACGAGAGAGTGTTTTGAAGAAAACTTAAAAAAGTAAATAAGAGGAAGACAACCCCGGGGCCAGGTCTCAACATTTGACATTTTTTACTAAAAAGTCCCTTTCCCTGGGACTATCTGTTCAGAATATAGGGCCTAAGCTAAGCGGCGGCAGCCTTCCTCTTAACTTTAAATCAGGAGTAT
>JAYEHT010000288.1:0-7912 GCA_034659655.1 Candidatus Aerophobota bacterium
ACCGCCCTATGCGTGGGATTTGGTGCTGGACTGGTGGCTAACCTTTATCCAGACCAGACTTACACTGGTAAGAACTAAGAAGCTTTCTCGGCACACTCATTGAGATTTCCTCCTTTCTCTATTTACTTGCTTTTCCCTCTTTAATCATGTTTTTTCTTTTTTTCCCTCTAATCCTCTAATCCTGCCTTTTCTCCTCGCTCATACCATCTACGGATAACAAATTTTTTCCTCCCTTTTCCCAGCTTCTGATTATAACTGTCAACGGGGATCCGTCTCTTCATAATTTCTGCTAACACTTCTTTAAGTGAACGAATCCTGACCCCTCCTTGAAATCTCTCTTTGTGTTTGTCGTAATCTATGCGGCTTTCAATTACACACTCTACATCTTTGTGGCGAGATGAGTATAAATTAAGGATAATGGCAGTGTGCCCTATAGCTCCCACCCCACAGATAATTAGTTCCTTCGGCAAATAGAAGATTTCGGATAATAGTTAACTTTGAAGGCAGTCTCTTATGCCTCTCAGGAGGTTGCATTTTTACTATTCTTACAAACCTACCATCAATAAAATAGCCTCTGTTCGTCGGGTAGGGATAATCACTTGTTGTTGCTTCGTATATTATTCTTCCTTTTTTTTCAATGATTCCTTCAATTTTAAACACTGTTCCGGGGAAGCAAATTAATTCTAATTCTTTAATCTGATTCTGTTCATCAACTCCTAAAGTGCTGCCATCCTTTCCTCCGAAAACACCGGGGAAATCTGGAGTACACAAAACGGGTGTAGGTAATACAGCAATAGCGTACTTACCTGATTGTTTTGCTGATAACCCGGGATTTAACTCGCCAACTAGAATAGAAGCAAAAATTACAACTAACACTTCTTTTAAGGGCATCATCTACTTTTCCTCATCCTTAAAAAGGCCATCATAAGAGTAACGGAAAAGGAGATCAAGCAAGCTTTGGTAGTTATAGAAATTCACAACTTCAACGAAGTTTGAACCTTGTCAGCTAAAGCAGACTTTCTTTGGGGGGAAACTCTACCAAAAATAAGTTTTCTCATTTCCTTATCGTCCCCTCGATTTCCGATAAAACATCCTTTAATCCAACTTCTTTCGATTGCTTTGGTACATTCTCTCCTTTTACATGTTTATGATGAGGATGAGTAGGGAACTCTGGATGATGAGGAGCGTTATCATACCTAAAAATCACTTTGTCATTTGTATCCATTAAATGAAATCTGTACCTGGGGCGAGTTATTTTACCTCCCTTTGTGTTTATCAGTTCCATGAATTGAAGTGTAGAGCCGTCAATTATTTCCAATGTACCCTGGACTATTCCAATGTTTTTCGATTTTACATCATATTCAATATTTACATTCTCAATTAATGCTGACTTCTGCAGAAGGTTCTGAATTTCTGTGAAGTAATCCTTCACTTGCATTGACTCAGCATCCTCTCGATAGTAATATGTTCTTTATCAAGGAGTTTCATTGCTTCATACTCTGTAGCCCATATCATAGTGTCTTGGTCGTCTCCAGCAAATCCTTTCTGGAATTTTTCAAAAAATTCTTTGCTTCTCATTCCTTTCCTCTCTTCAAACTCTTTTAATTTCCTCTTCGTTTTAGAAATACTCTTTTCCAGCAAAAGCTTTTCTCTTTTAAGCAATGTCTCCAACACGCCAATAGATGCTACAACATCTGGGACCTCAAACTTTATTACACCCATATAATCACCTCCTATTATCTTTTACATCATACCACCAGTATATCCATTTTCCTGTGTAATGCAAGAATTAATCCTCTGATTGGTACTCGCATACTTTCGTCTCATATCATCTCTCTTTTTATAAATAATCATCTCACTTTATTGGGGTCATTTTAGTATGTTCTTTACAATTTATCAAGGATTATATTTACCTCATTAGATAAGCTTCTCTATCTAACGAGGTTCAAAGCCCCTTCCAAAATTCCTAACAGGGTTTACTCCTTTAACTCTGAAATTCCAATAGCCAGAACAATTCCTCCTAATACAATTATTGCTCCACCGATAATCTTTAACCATTTCTTCATTTATTTTTCCTCCTTTAACCCTCTTTTTTCTTTGCTTTTCCCTCTAATCCTTTAATCCTGGTTTTTCTCCTCTAATCCTGCCTTTCTTGGTGTAAAGAAGAAAAGACCTGCCTTAATTATATCCAACGATATCCACAATCAGTACTCGCCCTTAGTTACGGTGGCTCCTTTATCTTCTAATATGAGTAAATATCCCCACAGCAGAGCTGTGGGGCATTAAATCAAAAATCAAACTCCAATTGTTCTGCTCTATGTTGATACTGAATATACCTTTGGATTATTTCTGCTGTTACTTTGTCCCCTACTATTCGGACAAAGTATCCATCACTCCAAAGCTCTCTGTTCCAGAAAACATCCTGCAGATGGGGAAACCTTCTAAAAACTTGCTTGGCTGATATGCTCTTCATGATCTGAACAATTCGGGCTGGAGAATACCTGGGTGGAGCAGAAAGAAAGACATGCACATGATCTTTCATCACTTCCACGGTATCTATCTCAAACTCGAACTCTTCTGCTATCTTCTGGAATACCTGCTTAATGTACTCCGCTATCTCTCTGTTAAATATTCTCTTTCTGTACTTTGGAATCCAGACCAGATGGTATTTGGTATCATACACAGCATGTTTTGTTCTTTTAACTGAACTCATATCCTCATTTTAGCAAAGAAATAAAGGAGTATACTTTAGAGTATCATTTTAAGAAAACATCCCCTAAAATTAAGGATATTTTTAATAATATCCGTGAGCAAACATTAAACTTAGGCGAGGATATTAGAGAAGTTATTGGAAAATCAGTAATAATCTATAAAAGAAATTACACTACCTTCGTTTATATTGATTTTGGAAAGAGTGAAATTCGTTGCCTTCTAAGATTATCCCCAGTAAAAGATTTGAAAGGAATAGCCGAAATAACAAAAGTTAAGGAAGAGGATCCATTTAAGGTAAGGATAAAATTTAATTCGGACGAACAAAGAGACGATGCACTTTATTTCATCAAAAAGGCTTATGAAACATTGGCTTAAGGGCACCATAATAGGTAGGTCCCATATGCTATTTCCATTTAACAACCTGCCCTCGAGCTTCAAGTTCCTTTTGAATAAGAGATAGAGTTTCTTCACTTAAAAACTGCTTTAAATCTGTTCGGGATGCACTGAGAAACTCTTCTCTTGATTTAAATCTATTTAATATTTGAGAAATAACTAAACGAGCAGTAGAAATTTTCCTTTCTAATGGAAGTGAGTATAATAGTTTTGCTAAATCTATCTTAATTTCTTCCTTTAAAATCTGTAAATCTTTCTCTACCATTTTTTGAGCATCTTGTGATTTAAAATACTGGGATGCTGGTCTATCAAGTCATTTAATACTTGATCTTCCTATTCTGGAAAAACTTAAATATCGAGCTATTCCACTGGCTTCTCGCAGCTTCCTAAAAGCTTTAAAGCCTCTTCTTGTAAATTCATCAGTTACAATCTTTTCTCGCCAAGCATGAGGAGTATATTTTAATTTTCCTTCATTATCTATGAGTATGCTTGTTTCGGTATGTTTATGTTTTGTATGGAAAAGCCATGATTCAAAATAATGTATAGCTGAATAGAAAGCTGCCGTAATTCCCCAATCATGGCAAGGGGGATTAAAGGCAAGCTTTTTAGCGGTTTTTTCATTATGCTCCGCCTGTAAAACATGGATTACATAATCTGCCATAGCTTCTTCTCTTGCCTTGAAAAAATACATCGAGCTTCTGGATGCATAATGTCCTCTCTTTCTACATTTCTCACTGGTGGATAAAGAAATGTAAAAGTTAAACAAGAAAACCTTTTGCGGATATCATACTCTGTATCTAATAAATTCTCCATCAATTCATCATTATATTCGTCAATGCTGAGTAAAACTTGAACTTGTAGCTCAGCACGATATTTCTGAACATATATAGACTTAACTTTTTCGTATCTACTATATTCTTGTTCTATAATAAGCAGGGTCAATTCCTCAAGATATATAATTTCTTCTTTTTCCCCAAATACTTTTTCAAGTTCAACTTTAGACTCAACTAAACCCCGATAAATTCTTGTAAGATCCAATACATTCTCTGTCTTCTACATTTGGCTTTCTTCAAATTCAGCTATTAACGTTTGGGACTGTAAATTTGTAGCAGAGCTCGGATATTTTCTAATATTCAAAAACGCTGGAATTTTATTATTTTTAATAACATAATACTCCCACTCTGCTCCTGTCTCTCGTTCCTGTACTGGTAAAAGATAAATTGAAGGTCTTACATCTAAAAAAGGAAAGATTTCAGCAAAAGTTCCTACTTTGAAAACGTAATCCGATTCCCTCGATGGTGTTAACGCATCAGAATCTTCAACTTCCTCAATTATTGTATCCATATTTATACTCCTTTATTCCTAAAGTGCCTATCCATTGTTTCCTCTATAAACTTACTGCTTTCATTAAGAAATTGCATTAGCAATTTAGTGTCGACTTTATATTTTTCATCAGCAACTGTGTTAATATCTATCAATACAGTTAGAAAATTATTTTGGGTTGGATCAGAAATCCTTCGGGTAGTTTTAATTCTCACCCACTTATTTACTCTACACCCAGCAATATTCTCTTTAGTCAAGTAGTGAAGTTCTAAATTGTATGGATTTTTAAAGGGAACATCTTTCCGAAGATAATTCGATGCAATATATTGAGTCCCACTTTTCCCCAATTCTACAATCCATTGCGTCACTATTGCAGACCTTAAAAATTGGCAATAAGTCTCCCCTCCCAAACATTTAGATATCGCTATAAATTTTTCATAGAGTCCATTAACGGGAAATTTAACAGCAGAATTTTCAGGAGGAGAATTATAAAAGAAATTTACTCGCTTAACAGATATTTGCAATATATAACGTTCATTTTTTGATTTCAAAACAATCCTGGGGATTTCTAACGGTGCATCTCCAGGTATAGGAGGCATCACCGGATCCCCATTAAATAATGTTTGAAGTTCCTTATTTATCTTGACCGCCAGTTTTGCCTTATCTGAAATTACAATTCCAGGGCTAAACAGCACTAATTGAACTTGCTTAATTTGTAATAGCATTTATTTTCCTCTTTTTCAATTTCCTATGGTATCAAATATTTCCAATGTTTTAGCCTGAAGTCGTGAATTTAAATCTTTACTATAGTTCTGTCTTTTAATCATAGGACATACCTCCTGAATGGTTATTTTTTACTATACAATTTCTTAATCCTTTATGCAATAAGGATTTTACTAATCATCCGGACATATGTCCTAAACAGAAATTATTGATTCAGGATTTACATGGGTATCGAGGGACTTTCCCCGAAGGAGCCTTATAGAAGCTACCTTAACGAGTCTTCGAGTTGAGGAAAAAGAAAAATTTATGTTTGAGGAGGCAAAGCCTCCGAGTTTAAATTTTTCCCGTAGCTAAGAAGACGAGCAGAAACAATTCAAAGCGGATATACAGCGACGGAGGGGAAAAGTCCCGAGAAATTCTTGTCAATGCTGAAAAAACAGGCTCTAATCCTTTAATTAACGATTTTACAATATTTTTCTTTTCTATATAATTGTTGAGGCTGGTAAAAATAGAATAGAGTAGGGGAGAAAAGATTATATATCTCACCAATGGAAGGAGGTAAAAAATCAAGAACATTCTTATTTGTGGAAAACCAGGGGTAGGTAAAACCACTCTTATAAAAAAGATAGCTGAAAATTTAGAAGAAAAAGCAGCTGGATTTTATACCGAGGAGATAAGAGAAGAAAAGAGAAGGGTTGGTTTTAAAGTAAAAAATCTAAAGGGGAGAGAAGGAATTTTGGCTCATATAAACTCTCGGAGTCCTTATAGAGTAGGAAAATATAAGGTAAACCTAAAAGAGTTTGAGGAGATATCTCTTCCTTCCATAGAGGAAGGGATAAAAGAGGGGAAAACTATTATTATTGATGAGATTGGAAAGATGGAGCTCTACTCAAAAAAATTTCGCCAGCTGGTAATGCAGGCTCTCCAGAGTCCAAATAATGTTATTGCTACCGTACCAGAATATAGAAATGAATTTTTAGAAAAGATTAGAGAAAGAGAAGATGTAAAAATAGTCAGGATAACAAGAGAAAATAGAGAAAAATTATGGGGTGATTCTCTAAAAATAGGAGGAATTAGAGAAGACAGGATAATTGATTAATCGTATAGCCAGTAAAATTGGAAACGAGGACTTTCACCCTAAAAAAAGCAGAGCCTGCAGCCGGTGCGATTATAGAAAATATTGTATTTCTATGGAGGCTAAACCCACCCGAGAGATTAAAAGAAGAAGCTCAACTCAGCTGGTGATACAATTTTTATACCTAACCTCCTTCTCAACAAGAGACACGGAAGGGAGAAAAATATTTGAAGTTGCTGCTGAGAAATCAGGAATTAAAACTACAAAATATTAAATTATATCTAAAAACTGAAAAAAGAAGAAATCTTGAGAAGATTAATTGAGTTTTGGAAGTCAAAAGATAATATAAAAAAATGATTCTTTAAAAATTTAAAAGGAGAAAGAATAAAAATGCTTAAAATTTTTGAACCTCCAAAAGGAATATGTGAGGTATGTGGTAAGAGTGGAAAAGATATATCCAACTATTTGAAGGTTTGCAAGGATTGTATAAGAGATGACTCTGAAAAGGCAAAAGAATTGATTTATCAAGCTCACCAAAAGGCCAGGGAGAAATTTGGGTTGCCTCCGGCTCCACCCAAAGACCCTCGAGGTTTGAAATGTGATATCTGTGGAAATGAATGTCAAATTCCAGAGGGAGAAGTCGGTTATTGTGGACTGACTAAAAATATGGAGGGGAGATTGGTTAGGGGGTTAGGAACCGAACAAGTTGGATTGATTTATTCTTACCGAGATTCTCATCCCACTAATTGTGTTCCTGCTTGGTGTTGCGCTGGTGGAACTGGAGCAGGTTATCCAAAGTATGCTAAACGACCAGGAACTGAATATGGCTTTTTAAATGCTTCTTTGTTTCTGGGAACTTGTTCTTTCCACTGTCTTTATTGCCAAAACACCGGTTGGCATCAAATGATTAAAGTGAAAAAGAAAATTTTAGAAGCTGATAAATTGGTTGATTGGGTGCTTTCTAATGAAAGATTTACCTGTACGTGTTGGTTTGGAGGCTCTCCAGAACCCCAGATGCCTTATGTTTATGCTGTCTCTAAAAAAGTTAGAGAGAAGGCTAAAAAAGAAAATAGAATTTTCCGAGTTTGTCTGGAAGCTAATGGTAACTTCTCCTGGCCCTGGTTAGAAAAAATAGCTGAAATCTCTTTGGAATCCGGAGGTGGAATAAAGTTTGACCTCAAAACCTGGAATGAAAATTTGAATATAGCTTTGTCTGGAGCCTCTAACAAAAAGAGTTATGAGAATTTTAAAAGGTTAGCACGATTTCATAAAAAGAGAAAAGAGCCGCCTTTTTTGCGGGCTTCAACTCTATTAGTTCCGGGATATATTGATGAGGAGGAGATTAGAAACATCTCCAGATTTATTGCCAGAGTCGATCCAACCATCCCTTATTCCCTTTTAGCTTTTGCCCCTTGCTATTTATTTGGAGATATGCCTCTAACTTCTAAACAATTTGCTTTTCGAGCTCAAAAAATAGCAAAAGATGCTGGTTTGGAGAAAGTGAGGATTGGGAGTCAACACTTATTAACATAAAAGATATCCAAAAGGTGGAGCTAACCCACCTTTTTTCTTGATTTTTTCATTAAAAATGAGATAATTTAAACACCTCTTCTCCAAATTAATGTTAGGAGATTCTCTTAAGGAAGGAGGGAAGAATGGAGAAGATTGGAATTAGTTTCAGAAGAT
>JAYEHT010000289.1:0-1542 GCA_034659655.1 Candidatus Aerophobota bacterium
AAGTATCTTCATAATCTATATCGTGCAAGAGTCCTGTTAATCCCCACTTCTTCTTATCTTCTCCGAATCTCGAGGCTAAATCAATCATAATGGCTTCGGTAGCCAGAAGATGTTTTTTTAAGTTTCCGTTCTTTATTTTTGCCTGTATTAACTTCCATGCCTCTTCTCTTTCCATAAATATCCTCCTCTTTCCTTGTTTAATAACTCTAAAATGTTATAATAAAAACTCTACTCATAACTATATCGAATTAAAAGATATTGTAAATAGTAAAAGGGAAGATGGATCTGGACACTGGGCCAGCCTGATCAAAGGGGATATGAATGGATAAAAAATGTATAAAATGTGGTAAGAGGAGAGGAACAAGAAACTGTAAGCCTCTGGGAGGATATATCTGCAGCCAATGCTGTGGTGAAAACAGAGGAGTAAGAATTAACTGCCCATCTGATTGTGCTTATTTCCACAATCACGAAAAATACCAGGAGAAGAAATTAGCTATAGAAAACGAAAAATGTTATTTAAAAAGATATGCTCACTACACAAATGAGGGGAAAAGAAACTCAGCAGAACTTATGGGTTTCATTGAATTTCGGATTTATCAATATTATAAAAATAAAACTAATACTACAGATGAAGATATTCTTGCTGATTTAAACTTTCTTAGACAAAAGGCGAGCCCTATTTTTATACCTCAGATGAGTAGACTCTCCCGGGGAGAATATTTATGGAAGGATGTCGAAGAATTCTTAAAAGGAAAAGAGAATGCAGGAGAGATGTTTTCTTCTCAGGAAATTGTTGAGGTTATAGAGAATATCATAAAATTTGTGAGCTCCTTTAAACACAAAAAGGGGAGTAAACGAGGATATATTCGCTTTCTCAATGGCTATATGAGAGAAACGGAGAAAGAGACTCTGGAAAACAGCCCTAAAAATGGATAAGATTCTATTTAAAATAAAACTTTTTCTTCGCAAAGGAGAGAGGGGACAGATGGGATTAATTCTTTCTCTACTTCTTTTATCTATTCTTGGAACAATGGTCATAAGTTTTCTCTATAAGATGAGAATTGAACAGAGAGCAAGCTTTAATTATAGAGATAGCATTAAGGCAGATTATATTGCTCAGGCAGGGATAGAAAGAGCAATAGCTGAATTAAGGAACGACACCAATGAATATGACGACCTTTATGAGAATTGGGTAAAAGGCTTTAAGGAAGAGTTAGGAGAAGGAACCTATAATGTCTCCTTTGAAGAGGAAAAGAAGGAAGATATTGAGAAGTTGGGTATTTTTGATGAGGCATCAAAGATTAATCTAAATACAGCCGGTAATAAAAAGAGCAATCAAGGGTGGACTTCCTACGAGGTTAATTTAGGAGCGTTAAACGGGCTTGATAATGAGAAGGTGGAGGCAATCATAAACTATCGTTATGGCAAAGACAGCTCTCCAGGCAAAAAAGGAGTGGATGATGATAAAGACAACGATATTCTTCAATCAGACGGAATAGATAACGATGGAGATGGTATAATAGATGAAGAAAATGAAGGGAT
>JAYEHT010000290.1:0-1539 GCA_034659655.1 Candidatus Aerophobota bacterium
CTCGGAGGCTTTGCCTCCTCAAACATAAATTTTTCTTTTTCCTCAACTCGGAGATTCGTTAAGGTAGCTCCTATAAGGCTCCTTCGGGGAAAGTCCCTCGATACCTATATAAATCCCTGAACTAATACTTTCTTATAATGATCAAGTTGTATTTCTCTTTGCTCTTTGCCCTTTGCCCTTAAGAACCGAGAGCCTCCAAAGAAAATCTTCTGAAGACACTATTTACCTGTTCAAGCCTCTCTTCTATATCTTTTCCATTTCTCACAACTTCTAACATAAGAATCCCTTTATAATTAATCTGGTTTAAAGCGGCGATGAACTTTTCCCAATCAATAGTTCCCTCGCCAGGCAAAAGGTGGTCATCATTTTCCCCCAAATTATCAGCGATGTGGATATGGATTAATCGGCCGCTAACCTTTCTTAACGCCTCGGTAGGATCACCATGAACATTGATATGTCCTGTATCCAGACAAACTCCTGTATTTGGAGAATCGAGTCTCCCCAGTATATACAAAAGCTCCTCTATCTTATCCCCGATTCTGCCTGGCAAAGTGTTCTCAACAGCTAAGTTAAGACCTCCTTCGAGGCAGAAATCTGAGAGCTCTTTTAAACTCTCGAGGCTTATCTGAACTCTTTTTTCTCTTTTATTTTCTACTTTTGCTCCTCCATGAACTACGAGCATATTTCCTCCTAATCTCTGCAAAGCTGAACCAGCTTCTTTTATCCTTATAATTGAGTCATTTCTAATCTGTTTCTCTTCCCGGGAAACATCCACATTACCAAGAGGCATATGTATTGAATATACCGTTATACCAAATTTATCTAATTTTTGGGATAAAAGGTCTATTTTTTTGTAATTGTTATATTCGAAATGCTTTAAGTTAGCTCTTAACTCAATTCTTTTTATCCTATATTTAGAGAGCATAGGTATTTGAGAAAAAATATCCTTATCCTCTATAATCGTGGTTGAAAGGCCGAATTCCATCTTCACTCCTTACTTTTAAATTAATTTATCTCATTCTCTTAGCGGTTCACTATTTATTTATACCATCTTAATTAAGATTGCCAAGAGAATCTCGAGACTTTTCCCTCACCGCCAGAGTATATCCGCTGTTGATGAGATAATGGGATGATGGGTAAATGAGTGTTAGCCTCTACTCTTTTCCTCATCTACTCATTCACTCATCTACCTAGATTCTAATACTTTCCTATTGCTATCAAGAATTATTACGTGACACATAATTGACAAATAAGGTTTTTATGCTATTTATTCAAAGATTCAGTGAGAACGAGTAAACCCTGTTAGAAAATTCGGATAGAGCCTTATAACGGGGGTAAAGAGTAAAAAGTTTATTTTCATAAAATAATTGAAAGGATTGAACAATGCAAAAAGTAAAGGTAGACTTTACAAGGTACTTAAAGGAAACCCTTAAGTTTATGAGCCGAGATGGACTCCTTCTTACTTCAATTAGCAGAGAAGGGAAAGCGAATGTTATGACTATCGGTTGGGGAACTATAGGCATAATATGGGATAAACCT
>JAYEHT010000291.1:0-1535 GCA_034659655.1 Candidatus Aerophobota bacterium
AGCTAAGATGGCATTTATGGAAGTTTGGCGAGTAACGTTCATTAAATTATCAAAGGTTAAGAAATATTCGGAGGTAAAAGCAAGCACACAACCCACGACTAACAAAGCAACTACTGCAGGATAACTCTTCAATACCAATTGCAGTGTTTTAAAAATTTCCTTAGGTATTCTCTTTCCAAAAACTGCAGACTTATTCTTTTGTTCCATCTTTACTCCTCTTCTAATCCAGCACTATAATATAGAATTTTCTCCTGGGTTGCCTCATCTCGCGAGAACTCTTTTGCAATTTCACCATCTCGCATAACCAGAATTCGATCACTCATACCTAAAATTTCTGGTAGTTCCGAAGAGATCATAATAATAGATCTGCCCCGTTCGGCTATCTGGTTTATTAAGTAATAAATTTCCTGTTTGGTTCCAACGTCTATTCCTACTGTGGGCTCATTAAAAATGAGTACCTTTGCATAGGTAAGCAGCCATCTGGCAAAAACTACTTTCTGTTGATTACCGCCACTCAAATATAAAACCAGTTGGTTAATACTGGGAGTCTTGATTTGTAACGTTTTTCTAAATTTTTTCGTTTTTTTTATCTCTGCTGATGAATTAATAAATGAGTACTTAGATATCCTATCCAAACTGGCTAAAGATATATTTTCTTTAACCGACCTCTTTAAAATTAAACCTTCTCCCTTCCTGTCCTCAGGAATCAATCCAATTCCGTTCCGGATAGCATCTGAAGGAGAATTGATTACTACTCTTTTCTTATTTAGATAAAACTCTCCACTATCAATCCTACTGGCACCAAAGATTACCTTCGCCAATTCACTTCTCCCACATCCCACTAAACCGGTAACACCTAATATTTCTCCTTCATGTACACAGAAATTGATCTCCTTAAGTACCCCCTTCTTGTTTATCTCTACCCCGGATAGAATCTCTCCTCCTATTTTTGTCTTCCGGATAGGGAAAGACCTTTTTAATTCTCTTCCCACCATCAATTGAACCAGGCTGTCCTCTGTAACCTCATCAACTCTTAAACTGGCTGTCAGTTTACCATCCCTTAATACAGTAACTCGATTAGCTACTCCAAATATCTCCTCAATTCGATGAGAAATATAAATTACCGTTATCTTTTGCTTCTGGAGTAAATGGATAATATCAAACAGGTCTTTTACCTCTTGCTCGGTTAAAACAGTTGTTGGCTCATCCATAATAATCAATTTTGGATTAAGAGTAATAGCACGGGCTATCTCCACCAATCTTTGCTGAGAAGCACTGAGATTTTTAACCAATATTTTAGGACTAACCTTACTTTTTACTCTACCCAGTACCTCCTTGGCTCTTTTATATATTTTATCAGTGTCAATTAACCTAAAAGAATTTATCGGTTCCTGACCTAAAAGGATATTTTCTGCCACAGTTAAATGGGGAACTAACTCGGATTCCTGATGAATAATACTGATACCTAATACTTGAGCTTGGTGGGGATTGATAGTATGCATATTTATTTGTTTCCCATTAAACCTGATCTCTCC
>JAYEHT010000292.1:0-1531 GCA_034659655.1 Candidatus Aerophobota bacterium
TAATACCGACCACCAATATAAATGCAGCTAAAAGAGAAAGCCCCACTTTACTTTTACTCACCATTTAATTACCTCCTTTTATTTTTTTGGCATTTCGTATAACAAAGTGTGCCCAAGTCTACCACTTGTTCAAAAACTCCCTGATGGCGTCCTCTGGAGATAGGTTTAAATAAATTTCAGTGGTTGTCAATCTGTCGTGGGCTAAGAGAATTTACAGAGCTCGGGTGAAGATTTCTTTTTTGATGAGACCCACCTCTGCCAAAAAGGGGTCGACATGTCTTAGGAAATGTTATGCGCCGTCCGGCAGATTACTTCGCTATTTTCTCTTCACCCCAATAAACCATTACCAACAGCACAAGGACAATGCCTGCCAGCAATTCATCCATCATCCCGAACGGTAGATAGAGCGTTAATGAAGAAAGCGTAATTGCCGACACTACCAATCCCAGGATCACTCCCCATTTCATCCGTTTGAAAATACCAGTGGCTGCAACGATTCTTATGACGCCTGAAATGATACCTATGAAAATAGCCTGTTGCCAGTTTTCCTTTATCTCTTGGAAAATGAAGTGCGGTGTTTGACCAGTAACCAAAGATAATATTCCTAAAAACTCTATAATCCCATGGATTACAAGGACGATCCCTGCTATTTTAAGAAGAGATTTTACATTCAATATATCCAAACCTTCCACTTATTCAAAAATTCGTTAATTTAATTACTCTCTCTCAAACTCAATCTGCTGTTGAATCCTTAACGAATCCTCCTGGGTTAAGGTGGAAAGATATCTCATCGCTATCCTTGTACCTCTTATTTAAAAACTCCCGGATGATGTTTCCTGGGAGATAATTCTCAAAAACTGAGCTGGTGACAGGATCTTTATCCCCTGATACTCTCTTAAAGGTAAAAGGTGGCGTTTGTCTCCCGAGACAATATACCCCGCTTTTCCCTCAACTGCGCATTCTAAGATGCGATTATCATCCCTATCCTTTTTAATAACTAAGATATTTTCTTCTGGTTCTACTAAAGCTGCCTTGAATTTTTCAATAGCAGTTTGAATCCTTTCTTCATTCCAGCTAAATTTTTCTTTGAGAACACCCTTTACCTCTTCTAAAATAAAAGGGGAGATGTAAAGCTCTATTTGCTCGCCCCTTATTAAATCTAAAATCTCCCTGGGTCTTCCTCTGAAATTTAAACCAGAGATAATAACATTAGTGTCCAGCACCACTTTGGGCTTTTCTTTTCTCTTCTCTATATTCATGAATAATCCTGTCTACATCTTCTTCCTTAATCCCTTTCTCCCTTGCTTTCATCTCCCCATACCGGTAAATCTCTTTCCATTCTTGCTCCTCAACATATCGCCTTAATGCTTCCCTTATCAATTCGCTCCTTGTTCTTCCTTCCTTGTTCATAAGTTTTTTAATTTTCTCTGCCATCTCTGGCGGCACCGATAAACTTATAGTTTTAGTTGTTCTTCCCATAGGTATACCTCTTTTTGATACTTAGTGTTACTAAATTAAATATAGCAAATAG
>JAYEHT010000293.1:0-1528 GCA_034659655.1 Candidatus Aerophobota bacterium
TGGTTGGTGATGCAGCCATATTGATTGATTCTACAAAGACTGACGAAATAGCTAAAGCTTTAGAAAGATTATCAGAGGACAAAGGGCTAAGAGAGAAGCTTCGAAAAAAGGGCCTAAAAAGGGCAGAAAATTTCTCGTGGGAGAAGACTGGCGAGGAGACCTTAAAGGTGTATGAAGAGATCCTTGGTTAATATGCCTAAGATAAAAGTATTAGAAATAATTAATGAAGCGTGTGTCGGAGGTGGACAGAAACATACACGACATCAGGGAGTTTAATTGTGAAGATTATTCTTGATGCAAGAAAAATCAATGATTATGGGATAGGGGTCTATTTAAGAAATATTTTTCAAGGAGTGGTTGACTCTGGTTCATTTGATTACCGAATACTTCATTTAAAGGGGACAGATTATCTGAATGCTTCAGAAAAATCCTTTATTGAAGTTTCCTTTAAAAATTATGATTTTAGAGAACACCTGGAAATTCCGGCTAGGATCAGAAGATTAAAAGATTATTACTATTTTTCTCCTCATTATGTTTTTCCCCTTTATTTAAAAAACCGGCTGATTGTAACGGTTCATGATTTGATTCATTTTAAGTTTGCCCATCTTTTTAAACCGGCTGCTAAGGTAGAATTAGGGAAATTTTTTGTGAAACAAGTTAAAAGGAGAGCCGAAGTTATTTTTACAGATTCAAAGACAACCAGGAATGATCTTATTGAGATGTTTGGTTTTAGTAATGAGAGAATAAGAGTTATCTACAATGGGATTTCTGATATTTTTTTTCAAAGGCCCAAAACCCATTCATTCTTTCAGTCTCCTTATATTCTGAATATTGGAAATTTGAAGCCTCACAAAAATTTAATAACTCTTTTGAAAGCTTTCTCACTGATAAAGGACCGATATTCAGATTTGAGGCTGGTTTTTGTAGGGTTTAGACAAAACAAATCTTTTATGCAGGCCATTCAAAATTTAAAATTATCGGAACGAGTAATAATAAAAGGATATCTGAAGGAAGAAGAGTTGATTCGATACATTGATGGAGCGGAATTTTTTGTCTTTCCATCTCTTTATGAAGGTTTCGGATTTCCACCCTTAGAAGTCATGGCAAGAAAAAAGGCGGTAGTTAGTAGTACAGGAGGAAGCCTTAAAGAGATTTTAGGAGAGAATGCTCTTTTTTTCAATGCAGAATCTTATGAAGAGCTTGCAGAAAAGATATCAATGTTTCTTGAAGATGAAGAATTGCGAAAAACTTACCAAGAAAAAGGCTTCCATCATAGCACTTCTTTTCGATGGGAGAGAACCATAAGTAAATATCTGGCAGCATTAAAAGATATGGAGTAGGTATTGTGTCCCATAATATTCCTATTTTTTCAAAGACGAGATTAATTGTTCTAAATTTACAAATTCGACTATTATCCCACTATATTCTCGGCGAAAGGAGTGATCCACGTCATTAGCCACTACATAATTTGTCCCATCCGGATAACGTCGGCGAAAAGCTCTTAAGCTGGTAGAGTCGAACTGATTGA
>JAYEHT010000294.1:0-1528 GCA_034659655.1 Candidatus Aerophobota bacterium
GCGAAAAGGAAAAATTAATTCTGTTACATAAGATAAGGATGACCTAATGTATTCTATACGCTACGAAGACCCTAAACTGGCAGGGGTAGTTATAAAAGAAGCAGTAAGATGTGGTAAACCAAATTGTAAATGCGCTAGGGGTAAATTACATAAATGGTATTATTACCTGTATTACAGAAAGCTTGTTGATGGAGAGTGGAAACTTAAGAAAGAGTATGTGCCACGAAATAAGGTAAAATATATAAGAAAAAAGATAAGCCGGATCAAAAATGAGGAGAAACAGACCAAACTTGATTTACAAAAAAATATGCTTTTCCTTAAGATTGTAAAATATTGTCTAAAGACAGGGGAGACTGACCTTTTGGAGGAACTGAGATGACTAGAGAATCGCCATTAATTTATAAAATGGCACAAGAAATTCAAGATAAAGGTAAAGCCCAGGGCAAAAGCAAGGAAGAGATAAGAAAAGATATTGATAAAGGGATAGAAGAGTTAAAGAAAAAGTCCTTAGAGGAGAAAAAGAAAGGCTATCTTGGATATAAAGGTGAGCTGGAATGGGCGGGGATAGAAACGCAGGAGGAATGGGATAAGTTCAAACAAGAAGCTTTGGAGGGTTATGTAAAGGGCAGGTTTTTTGTGGAGAGGATCGGCAGATGCAGAGAGGTGGATGCTACCCTTGCTGCCACCCTTTTGAATATGAGGCAAGCCTGGATAAAAGAGTATGACATAAAGACAGTGCCAGAGTTCGTCTTAATGGATATGGCTTTAGTAAGTTACTATCATTACTTAAGAATTAATACAAAGATAGGAGACTTAGAAGGTAGTATTGAGTGGAGTTACTTTATATTAGATGCTCCAACAAAAACTACAACCAAAAAGGAAGGTAATGTAAGAACTTTCGAAACTACCAAAGAAAGAGAAAGCAGAGCAAGGCTTGAGGACTTAGTAGATAGATTAAAAGAGAACTTTTTACCTTTCCTGGATCGTTTTAATCGAATGTTTATAAGAAACTTAAAAGCTCTAAGAGATTTGAAGAGAACTAATATCCAGTTAAATATAGGGCAAGTGGGGCAATTAAATATTGCTGAAAAGCAAATTAATGTGAGCAACGGTAAATAAATGACCGAGGACCTTGAGACTCACTATAATAAAGGACCCCAGGTTTTTAAATACAAGCTTTATATTAAGCAGGGTAAAAATAGCAAGGTCAATATTGGTTGACTAACTTCCTAAAGTGCTCTTGAACGGGCTCTTATGAGCTATTTTTAAACGGAGCATATTTAACTTAACCATATAGGGGTTGACAAATTATATAGATGTGCTATAATTATATCAAACTAAAATTAAGGAGTAATTAAATGACCAGGATGTTAACTCCGAGAGAAATTGCAGAAAGATTAAATATTCACCCAAATACCGTTAGGGATTTTCTCAAATCAGGGACTATCCCGGGAATAAAAGTAGGAAGGATTTGGCGAGTGGAAGAAGAAGATCTTGAGAGATTTATCAAGGAGAAAAAGCAGGGGAT
>JAYEHT010000295.1:0-1525 GCA_034659655.1 Candidatus Aerophobota bacterium
CTTATCAGTTGTTCACGAAAGATAAGAAAGGCAATGAACACCGGAACAGATTTAATGATAGCGATCTCTATTAAACTATTAATAGAAAATTTAAAAAATGTCAAGAGGATGATGAGCTTCCACAATAACAGCGCGCTAATAAGGCACTTGCCACCCCCCAGTTTTTAAATAAAGACAATACAGAGAAATTGAAAGTTCCTGTAATTATGATTAGATAAGCATTCTAAAGGGAGCCAAAATAAAATTGACTCCCTTTTTCTTTTTTGCTATATTCCTATATGTATATATAATATAAAAATATAGGAGTGCTAAAGATGGGAAATGAATTAAACATTAGCGATATTCGCCAAAAGATAGTCTGGCTAAGAGAGGATCGAAAAAGATTAGAGGATTCACTCTTTAGACCAGGAAAAACGATGAGAGCATCTTTAGTCTTCATACTTAACTATTGTGGCAAGAAAGATTGTAGGTGCAGGAGAGGATTTCCCCATGGTCCCTATCCTTATCTTTCTGAGAGAAGAAAAGGAAAGACCAGGATGACTTATGTAAAAAAGAGAGACCTTCCTGAGGTGAGAAAGTTAACAGAAGAATACGTTAGATTTCAAAAAAGTTTAGCCCGCCTTACTAAGATTAATGAAAAGATAAGATCTCTTTTGGAAATAATAAGAGATAGAAACTCTCAAGATGTGGATGAATACAGAAAAAAGATAATAGAAAATAAGAAAAAATCCTAAAATAAGTAATTATTGATCACCACTTAAAATTGATCCACCCTCGTTTTTTAAATGATATCGCGTCCATTATGGAAACATCTATACCACATACTCATATATATATACTAAAGTTCTTTATTGAAGCCTACTTAAAAAGTTATATAAGTAAATATCTCCACAACTTTACTGTAGGAATAAAGCTGATTTAAGTATTTCCTTTCCTTTAGGTTCCCACCTTTTCGTCTTTCCTTTTCTTCCTTTCAACCCAATTTTTTTGTGAATTTAGGTTGAAAATTCTCCCTTCAAAATCAAAAATTGAGAATCGGGCACTTAATATTTTTTAGATAATATATTTTTGTTGTATTTATGCGACAAAAAAGAAATCTACTATGGCTGAGCTTATCTTAAACTTTTGTATCTATTGACATCTCGTATTAGCTTAATCCAGGCGAGGAAATTATCGGATTTCTAAATTGCTCCTTTGCCCAACTTCCATAAAGAAAAGCAGAAGACAAAGGTTTTCTAATCGCTTTCAGGTAACCAGAGGCATTATCTATTGGGACATATTGTTTTGACAACTTCAAAATAGAGAGCGAATAATCTCGCTTGCCTTCCATGAACATTGAATTTCTTGAATATCGAAGTAGGACTGGACTTCTCTAATTCTTATGATACAATAAAAAAAATAGACATACTATAAACTGTCAAGTTAAAACTTGTTCTTTCTCAAATTGAAAGAAAATCCTTTGAGGATCATAATCTACTTCATATTTAAGCATACTGTACATTATACAGATAATCTTTTTACCTAC
>JAYEHT010000296.1:0-7764 GCA_034659655.1 Candidatus Aerophobota bacterium
TTTAGCAGTTTTAGTATCCTTAGCAGCGGTTATTTTAGTTAGTTTAACTTACAACCAAAAAATCTATACCAGTTTTTATTCCCTTCCCTTTTTAAATCTATCCCTTAGCTTAAGAATAGATTATCTCTCCTGGTTTTTTGCTATAATAGTTTCAGGAATTGGGTTTTTATCTATTCTTTTTTCCTTGGAGTATATAAAAGATTACCAGAGACTAAATTTTTATTACTTTATGATGTTATTTGTTCACGCGGGTATGCTGGGAATTGTATTGAGTGCTGATTTTTTATCCTTTTATATTTTCTGGGAGATAATGAGCTGGAGTACCTATCTTTTGATAAGCTACAAAGGAGGAAAGGCGGTAGCTGCCGGATTAAAATATATTATTATGTCAATTGCTGGCTCCTTGGCTATGCTATTCGCCATTGTTAGTTTATATACATCTTATGGGACGCTAAAAATTTCCAGTTTAGCTTACTTGCTGCAAGCTGCATCACCCGGATACATTCTTTTCCTATTGCTTATGTTCGTAGTTGGGTTTGGAATCAAGAATGCAATCTGGCCACTTCACACCTGGCTTCCCGATGCTCATGCTGAAGCAGTATCTCCTTTTTCAGCGGTTCTTTCAGGAGTCCTGGTGAGGATGGGAATGTATGGATTCCTTTTAATTATGTACAGTATAGCAGGATTAAATCTTTTACAAAGGTTAGGATATGGAATCTTAAATTTTAATTATATACTTTGTTGGATTGGAGCTATTACCATAGTTATTCCAATATTCATTGCTATTCTTCAGGATGATGCTAAAAGGTTAGTAGCCTGGTCTTCCATTGGGCATGGAGGATATATGATTCTTGGAATCGGGGTTGCTACATCTTTGGGTATTGCTGGCGGAATATTTCATACTTTAAATTACGCTATCTGTGTAGCATTGCTCTTCTTTGTTGCTGGAGCGATAGAGCATAGAACCGGGGGAGTGAGAGATTTAAACGAGCTTGGCGGTTTAATTAAAAGGATGCCCGTTACTTTTATAGGAGCCTTAGCCGGTATCTCTGGCTTAATTGGTGTTCCTCTGACCAATGGTTTTGTCTCTAAATGGCTGATATATAAAACTTTAATTAGGGAAAATTATCCATTTTTAGCCTTTGCTGCATTTATAGGAACCTGGGGAACAATTCTATATGGATATAAATTTCTTCATAACATATTTTTAGGACAGCTCCCAGAAAAATACAGGGAGGTTAAGAAAATTCCCTGGCCCATGCAGATTCCTATGATTCTTTTGACCTTAGCCATTGTTTTATTTGGCATCCTGCCCGGAATTCCCTTAAAAGCAATTTCTATGATTGAAAAATCTTTTGGGATGGAGCCTATTTCTGTAGGTGTATTTGGTATGCCCAGAGAGATTGGGGAACTGAATTTGATTAATATTCTTGCGGCACTGTTAGTAGCTGGCATACTTGTGTATCTTCTATTCTCACTATCAGCAAAATCAAGCCGGGTTAACCAGTATGACAGCTATGCCGCAGGCTCATTTGTTCCCAGTGATAGATACCAGTACAGTGTAAGATTTTATGATCAAGCCTACAGAATAATTGGACCTTACCTGCGCGATGTAGTGGATGATTTTTACTACTGGTTGGCAGGAAAAAGTAAATCTTTCTTCCAGATTGTAAGACAAATTTACACCGGGAATGTAAATACGTATGCTCTGTATATCCTTCTTTTTTTAGCCTTTTTAATTTTCGTTAAATTAGGGTGGGGCCTATGATAATAAAAGCTATATCAATAATTGGCCTACCTTTAGTAGCTCTTATCATTGGATTTTTCTTTTTGGGCCTATCAAGAAAGGTGATTGCCAGAATTCACCGAAGGTATGGTCCACCAATTTCTCAACCACTCATCGATGTTATTAAATTAATCAGTCAGGAAAGCATCTCTCACGGCAAAATATTTGATATGGGTGTTATTTTATCTTTAGCTGGTTCGGTAATTTTAGTTCTTTTTATTCCCTTTGGTGGAATCGCTCCTCTCGCTACATCCGGTGACCTGCTGGTTGTTATTTACCTTATGCTTCTTGCACCGCTTGGAGTTGCCTTAAGTGGGGGAGAAGCAGCTAATCCAAATGTAAGTATAGGTATATCTCGTAAAATGATGCTTGCTCTCGGATATGAGGTTCCCTTTCTCTTTTCTCTTCTGGCAGTTATGACTTGGTACAAAACTACATCATTGGTGGAAGTTGTAAAAGCTCAACAAAGCTTTTTGTGGGGGTTATTCTACCTCCCCCTCCCTGCTGTAGCTTATTTTATGATTTTGCCAGCAATGCTGGGAATAAGACCTTTTGATATAGTAAGTGCACCTCAAGAGATTGCCTCGGGAACAGCCGTCGAGTATGGAGGAAGGTATTTGGCTCTGACAACCATCCAGCATGCTTTTCATATATTTATTGATATCGCTCTTTTTGTTAGCCTTTTCCTGGGTGGAGGAAGCCCCTTTACCTTCTTTCTTAAGATGCTGGTTGTATTTTTACTTGGTCTCTTTATTAATGCAGTCTTTCCTCGTTTGAGAATTGACCAGGCAATAAAATATTGCTGGAGGTGGCCAGCTTTTATAGCTTTTTTGGGTTTGGTTATAGCCTTTATTGTGGCATAAATGCCACCGCTACAAAACCGTAACGTTGCTATTTATCATACAATTTGATACAATCTTGTAGCGGTGCGATTTATCGCACATTGTGGCGTAGATGGGAGGAAATGTAGCGGTGCGATTTATCGCATAATTTGATTTATCGCACATTCAAATTAAAATGAGACGAAAAGATATAAGACTTAAACATTATGACTATAAAAACGATGGCTATTACTTTGTTACTCTTTGTACAGCACTTAAAAAACCTTTACTCCAGCAATTTAGAAAAACAGCAGAGCAAATACTATTATCATTACCAAAGAAAATCAGAGGTGTTACCATCGATTACTATGAAATTATGCCAACACATTTGCATGTGATATTGGTTTTAAAAGATGTAGAATTACCTCTTGGAGAAGTTATAAGAAGGTATAAGGCATTAGTTACGAAAGGGGTGAAAATAAAGCCTTTTTGGGAATGGAACTATTATGAGCACATAATCAGAAGTGGAGAAGCACTTTATATGATTCGGAAATATATCCAGGAAAATCGAGAAAAAGAGAGAATAAATCTGCAATCTGTTTATGTGGCATAAATGCCACCGCTATTATTGTGGCATAAATGCCACCGCTACAAATGTATGATGAATCACACCGCTATAAAACCGTAAGGTTGCTATTTATTATACAATTTGATACAGGATTGTAGCGGTGCGATTTATCGCACAGAAAGGAAATAGATATGGATAGAGGAAGTATAAAAAAGTGGTTAAAAGCTCCGGGTAAGATGAGCCAAAAATATTCGTTCTGGGTAGTCTATTTTTGTACCGGATGCGGAATTATAGAGGTGCCACCGGTTATAACTTCCAGGTGGGATGCAGAGAGGTTTGGAGTTATCCCCGTAGCCACCCCCAGGCAGGCTAACTTATTTTTAATTACAGGCTATGTTTCAGTAAAAACTTTAAGGGCAATTATAAGAACCTATGAGCAGATGCCTGATCCAAAGTATACTGTCGGCTTTGGTTCCTGTCCTATAAATGGTGGTATGTACTGGGACTCTTATAATACTATAAAACATCTGGATAAATATATCCCTGTAGATGGCTGGATTGCTGGCTGTATGCCCAGGCCTGAATCTATATTCATCGCCGTTACCCATCTTTGGACTATGATTGATAAAGGAATGGCGACTGGATATAAAAAGTATAGAGAAAAATACAAGAACTATCGCAGAAATCAGGAAGAAGCGTTAGGCAAACTTGAATGGCCACCTTTACACCCAATAGATGATAGTAAAGAAATGTAAAGTGAAAAATGAAAAGTTTAAAATGCAAAAGGGAATAATTTTTCAATTAAGAGAAAAAAATGAATAAATTATTAAAAGAGGAGTTGGGATCGACTTTTAAAGGTATTCGGACAGGTATCCTTGAAGATAATAGGTTAGTTGTAAGTGCCCCAAAAGATGCGGTTCTACCTATTTTAAGCTTTCTTAAAGATAAGGGATATGAGCATTTATCTCTCATCTCCTGTGTGGATTGAAGAAAAGGAGTTGGAGCTGGTTTATGTTGTTACTTCTTATTTGCAGAAGAATGATGAATATACGGGTAATGAAAGATTACATATACTTTTAAAGACAAGAATTTCCAGGGAAAATCCAAAATTTAAGACTCTAATCTCCATTTTTAAAAATGCCGAGCCTTACGAGCGGGAACTTCATGAGCTTTTTGGGATAAATTTTGAAGGCAACAGAAGATTAACTCCCCTTCTCTTGGAGAGGGATTATAAGATACCTCCTTTTAGAAAGGATTTTGACACAAGGGAGTATGTGAAAGAGAAGTTCGATAAAATTTCTTTCGTTGAGGAAAAAAAGAATGAGAGAGCTTGAACTTTATTTTGGTCCTCAGCATCTCGGGATGGTGGGAAATTTTAGTATTACTCTGAAGGTAGAGGGTGACCAGATTTTAGAGACTCACGCTGACCCGGGCTGGCTCCACCGGGGCTTTGAAAAATTGATGGAATACAGGACGTGGATACAGAATTTTCCCCTGGTGTGTAGAATAAATGTGATAGAACCCGACTCCATGGAGATGGTGTATGCCATGGCAGTTGAAAAATTAGCAAAAATAGAGGTTCCGGAAAGAGCACATTATATAAGGGCTATTGTTCTGGAGCTATCTCGGTTATCTTCTCATTTATTTGGCTGCTGGGCTTATGCTAATATGCTTGGATTTGATACGATTGCTCAATGGGCAATGTATCACAGAGACCTTGTCTTAGACCTTTTTGAAGAACTTACCGGTGCCAGAGTATACCATATATACATCTGCCCTGGAGGGGTAAGACGTGACCTCCCGGAGGGATTTAAAGAAAAAACCTTAAATATACTGCATACTATAGGCGGTTGTATCCCTGACTACGATGCCACGTTTTTTAACAATCGTCTGTTTTATGAAAGGGCGAAAGGGATAGGAAAAATAACCAGAGAAGAGGCAGAAGAACTGGGAGCAACAGGCCAAATTTTAAGGGCAACAGGGATGAACTTTGATATTAGGAAAGTTGAACCTTACGCTGCGTATGATAAAGTGGATTTTGAGGTTCCTACAAGAGAAGATGGTGATGCGTATTCGAGAGTTTGGATAATAAAGGATGAGATGATCCAGAGTGTTCATACTATCATGCAATGTTTGGAAAAAATACCAGAGGGTGAGGTCTATACTAGAGTTCCCAATCCATTCAAATGGAACATACCAAAAGGAGAGACTTATGTGAGGGTTGAGTCTTCTCGTGGAGAATTGGGTCTTTATATGGTAAGCGACGGTAAGGATAAACCTTATCGTGTCCATTTCAGAACCCCTTCTTTTCCTCATGGACTGCTTGTCTTGGAAAAATTGTTAAGAAATGCAAGTATTGCCGATGTAGGCAATATTATGATAAGTTTATATGTAGTTGCTCCGGAGATAGACAGATGAAAGAAAAATCAAAAGTTAATGGAAAACATAGCCTTTTAGGCCCCTTTAAGGCAATTAAGTATCTTTTCAAAAAACCGGTAACTTTAAGGTATCCTTTTGAGCTTAAGGAGCCTTCGCTGAGATGCCGCGGTTTTCACCTCAATGACTGGGATAAATGCACTGGCTGTGGTAACTGCGCCGATATATGTCCCAATGAAGCAGTCACTATGGTAGAGATTCCTGAAATAGAAGCAAAGCCCGGGGAGAAAAATGAGCGTCCCCGGATCGATTATGGGAGGTGCTGTTTTTGTGGTCTATGTGTGGATATCTGCCCTCCTGGCTCTCTAAGGCTCTCCAGAGACTATTTTCACATCCACTTTAAAACCAATACTTTTAACTTATTGGCAAAGGATGAGAAGATAGATAAAGAACATTTTCTCCCTGCCGATAAGTATTCCGTATTTAAAGCGAGTTTAGCACACCGTAAGAAAGATAACGAAGGATTTTCATCTGAGCTGAAATATTCATTATTTGAGCCAGAACGTTTGCCTATACCCCAGGTTAAACCCGAGGAGAGGAGGCTCTCCTTCGTAGAGCAGGTTTTAGGCTATAGCAAGGAGGAAGCAAAGCAAGAGGCATCCAGATGCCTTGAATGTAAATTATGCGAGGAAGCATGTCCGGCACATTTAAAGATTTCCGATTACATAAGAGCCATTTATGAGGATAAGCCCGGTGAGTCTTTAAAAAAGATATTTGAGGATAACCCGATTCCTTCTATGTGTGGAAGAATCTGTATGAAACACTGCGAGGAAGCCTGCTCGTTAAGTATGAGGGGTGAAGCAGTAGCTATAAGGTGGTTAAAGAGGTACGTCGCTGACAGTATTGAAGACTATAAGAAAACCCTGGAACTTAAGCCGGCCAAAGATACCAGAAAAAAGGTTGCTGTTATAGGCGGGGGTCCGGGTGGATTGTCGGTAGCATACTTTTTGAGGCTTAAAGGTCACAAGGTAACTCTATTTGATTCCTTGTCTGGTGGAGGAGGTATGATGAGGATAGGGCCGCCTCTTTACCGGTTACCCTTAGAAGCTATTGATAAGGATGTAAATTACATTGCCTCTTTGGGGGTTGAGTGTAGGTTTAATACTACTGCAGGTAAAGATATTTTGTTTGAGGATATTATGAGAGAATACGATGCAGTTTATTTAGGAATAGGAACCACTGTAAGTCTCTCAACCAGGGTTAAAAATTTTGAAAAATGCCTCTTAGCCCTTAATTTTTTGAAAGAGAATAAAATTGGAAAAGGTGTAAAAGTAGGCAAGGAAATTATTGTAATAGGAGGCGGAAATGTAGCCATGGATGTGGCCAGAGAGGCAATTAGGCTTCAGCATATGCAATATCCTGGGCAAAAAGTGGCAACCAGGACCGTTTCTTTAGAAGATTGGGACGAAATGCCTGCCACAGAAGAGGAAATTGAAGATGCCAAAGCAGAAGGAATACAGTTCAACCCTGCTTGGGGACCAAAAGAGGTTACGCTGAATGAGAAAGGGAAAGTTAAAGGACTTCTGTGTATGAAAGTGAAGTCAGTATTTGATGAGGAGGGCGGGTTCCGTCCTACTTTTTATGAAGAAAAAGAGATGTTTTTAAAGGGAGATATGGTAATTGAGGCTATCGGTCAGGGGCCTAATTTTTCATTTATACCTGAGGGGCTCTTTAAGAAACTTGAGTTTACTGAAAGAAGAAAAGTAAAAGTTGATGAAAATGGACGGACCTCCATACCTAAAGTCTTTGCCGGTGGCGATATTGTTAATCTAAACCTGGATGCAGTAACTGCTATTGCCGATGCTAAAAAAGCTGCTGAAGGAATAGAGACCTTTATTTAAAAGAAATTTAAACTACGTCCTTCCTTAAGTTTCCTCACGATGAGAGGCAAGGAATCTATTTTCTTGCTTCCACCCCCATTTTCTTCTTAGCAAAGATCTTCATTTTATCGATAGTAGGGAACGGTCGCGACCGTTCCCTACTTTATGAAAGGATTTTCCTGCAGAATTTGGTTGACAAATCTCATAGTAGTGTGGTATGATGTCAAGTGAAACAAAACATAATACCGCCTGGAGTCAAAATTTCATTTTTTAAATTTTGACTTTAAAAATTGTTCCTTAATCTGCTCTTTGATTAACAAGATGAAACTAAGA
>JAYEHT010000297.1:0-1521 GCA_034659655.1 Candidatus Aerophobota bacterium
TTTCTCTTTATAGAAATAAGGTCTTCTTCAGCAACCTTAATTTTGTACTCTAAAAGTCCCTCATAAATGGAGCCTAAATGTCTTATCTCAAGACTTGAGTAATCTATAAAAGCTTTATCTTTAGAACGAGCAAGAAGGTTAATAACCTTAGCAGTGTAAAAATCAGCGACTTCATATTTTTCCAGGAAAGGGTGCTTTTGTGAGTTAAAAAGGCCGCCGTTATAAAAAGGAACATCTATTTCAGTATTTCCTGAATTTACAAGCTCAAAAAGTTCCTTAAGTCTTCTCCAATAATGGGTTTGACTCCGAGGCAAGGATAAATTGTGGTCCATTTTATCTTGAATTTCCTTCTTTATAGAATCAAGACTATAGGTATCGGTATAAACATCGCTTTCATCAAGGGGAAGAAGTTTACGATATTCAGCATAGAGAATAAAAAGAAGCCGATATAAAAAGATTAAAGAATTATCGTGGATTTTCTTTAAGTTCTCAGTGGTTAAGTTATTCCTCGGGTTTTTAAGAAATCCTTCAGCCAAGATTCTTAAAGCTTGATAAATGTTTTCCTTAAGTTCTTCACCAACTTTCTCAGCATAATCCAAGCTTTCGGTGTAAACCTTTTGTAGGAATTCTGGGAAGGCTTCTTTTCGAAAGAAGAGATAAAAATACTTAAAATCTTCTATATCGCCCTTTTTAAGTAACTTTTCAAGATTGATTTCATAAAAAATATCAATTCTTTTAGATGTCTCCCGCTCGTAAAGTCGCCAAAGTTTCCCATCGGTCAGTATACCCCAACGGACTTCAGATAACCAAAGATAGCGGCTCATTTGTAGTGAGGGATTTTGAACATCAAGGAGGTTTTCCCCTTTTAACTTTCTATCAAGAGGTCTTCCATATCGCTTAACCTCACCAATGGCAATGGCTCTCTTAATAGACGCTTTTTTTTTAGCCTCTTCAGAGGAATAGAAGGCATAATCCGGCTCTCTTGCTCCTTCCCGCATCTTACGGATAGAGGGATGCGGAGTATAAATATGACCCAATATTCTTGAAATTGGCCTTATAAATTCCTCTTCTAATTGTGATTCCTTGAGAGAAGGAATTATATTGCACTTTTTCCCGTAAAGAGATTGCATTTTTGCTAAGGCTTCTTTTAATTTTTCCTCATCTATACACTTCCATTTGTTGGACTGAGGAAGAATCTTCCTTAAATAATGCTCAGAAAATAACCTCTGGTTTCTATAAATAGGCATAAATCTTACCTCCTATTCAGGTAGTATTATAGCACAGGATATAAGCTCAGGCATCTCCTCAATAACTAATTCCTCTTCCTCTAATCTATCCATTATCTTTTTATACTGAGTATTTAAATCTTGCAGCCTTCTCTGCCCTGCTCTTATGGCAATTTCCATATCCTTCCCCTTGAAAAGATCCATCTGGTACTCAGAAATTCTTCTCTTTTCCTCTTTTATTTTTACCTCGAAGTATCGCCTGGTATCCTCTCTTTTTATACCAATCTCCCTATCT
>JAYEHT010000298.1:0-7748 GCA_034659655.1 Candidatus Aerophobota bacterium
CTATCCGGAGCAGATTGCATCCTGTAGTCTCGCACATGCACCGTATCATATCCAGCTCCCCTTAGTCCCTCAGCAACAACAGGCGAAAGAGCGTTGTCTATCAAGAACTTCACGAGCTACTTACCAGCGGGATTTCTCGTTCTCTTACTGCCTCGGCGGCATACTGTAGGGCTTGGCCAATATCTTCGGGTTCAAGGTCGGGAAATGCCTTCAATATCTCCGCCTCACTCATCCCGTCAGCTACCATTCCTACTACCGTGGCTACCGGGATGCGCAATCCCCGGATACAGGGTACTCCCCCCATTTTGTTTGCTTCAACAGTAATGCGACCAAATTTCATCTTTGTTATCTCCTCGTATAATATATTCCGACAAACCAAAGGTGTTGAATTAAGGTAAACCAGAACATTATCATCATATACTTTTTGGGTTAAATGTCAACCTTCCGTAATAAGCAATAAAGTTTTATTAAAGGGAGAAAAAAAAGAAAAAAACAGAAAAGAAGGATTAAAGAGGAGAACCAAGAAAGTAGAGAAAGGAGGAAATTTCAATGAAGAAATGGTATTGTGGGGATAGCTGCTGGAAGAGTGGGAGGAATTATCCTGGCTCTTGGAATTTCAGAGGTAAGGGAGTAACCGGAAAAAGCAGGATTAGAGGATTAAAGGATTAGAGGATTAGAGGGAAAACAGAGAAAACCGGAAAACCAGAAAAACCAAAAAAACAGAAAACCGGAAAAAGCAGGATTAGAGGAGGAAAACTTTATAAGAGTGGTTTTACCTACCCCTGGTCTTCCACAAATGAGGATGTTCTTTATTTTTACCAGCCTCAACAATTATATAGAAAAGAAAAATATTGTAAAATCGTTAATTAAAGGATTAGAGCCTGTTTTTTCAGCGTTGACAAGAGCAGAATTTGACTTATTATGATTTTGCTGGTAAGAGCATCCAAGATTTTTACATATGTGAACAATAAAGATTGAGGAAGAGCGAAGATGCTTGAGGAGAAAAAAACTCCTAAAAAATGGGGGAAATGGTTAGCCTTAACGCTCTTAATAATAGCGGCTGGATATATAATCGGTGATGGATGGTTTACAAATAAGATAGAGCCACAAACGGTTGTAGCGGTTTACGAGCCTGGTGGAGTAAGAGTCCTGGTTAACAGGACCCCTAAGCCAACTCGGATGTGGAAATGGCCAAGAATTTTGGGAACCTCCATAGGAGTGACAGAGGAGCCGATTAAGAATGAAGCAAAGCCCGTTAGAGGTAAATTTGCTATGTATACCACTGATGAGGTTACCGGGAAGGCAGAGGATAAGGAGTATGTTCAGGCTTATGTTGTTGATGTAGAGATTAAGGTTAAGGACTGGCAGAAGTTTTTTGAGGAGATTAATTTAGATGAGATAAACGAGGAAAGAAGAAAGGCTGGTCCCTTTGCCCGTTTGATGAAAGATAGATTTGAGGTAGTAGCCTATCAGATAGAGAGTATCATCAGGGGTGGAAAAACGACGGATAGATTTGGAGAGCCTTTGCGGACAAAAGAGGGCTATCCAGCAATGAATTTGGGCGATAGAATTAATTATGCATATTCCCAACTGATAAACCGAAGAAACTTTCTTATTGCCCTTTTAGATCGTTATCATTTTAAGACCAATGAGAAGATAAAGGAGTATTTAAAAGAAGAGGTCCCCTGGTACTGGTTTGCTGGACCAGATATGTTTGAATTATTAGCCCAGCGGTATAAGGATATTCAGGAATCGATTTTCTCTCCATATATTGAGGATATTACTCTTGAGGCATCCCGGCAAAGATTCATCTTTGGCGAGGATAGATTTGAAGTTTATCGAGAAGTCTATCGGGCCTATCAGTATGAGAGGTTCTTGACGAGGAAAAAAGAGAGATTGGAAGAGATTGAAATTCAACGGAAGGCTTATGGTAAAGAGGAGGCTCAAAAACTCCTTGAGTGGCAGGAGAAAAAATTGAAGCTGGAAGAAGCTCGATGGGAGAGAATAAGAGAGGAAGAACTTATCCCCTTCTTTAAGTACTATTCCTCCTCGGATACCGAGCTTGCCCTGGATATAAGGAGAATCACAGCCGAGGAAAACCAGGCTTTATGGGAGGCGGCTATTGAGGAGGTGCTTGGTGGAGAGGATATTACCAGACTGAGCTCTTTTATCATCCATAAGATGGAGAAAGGCGACACCCTGGCAAAATTGGTTGAGAAATATAATGTGAGCTGGGAGTTGGTGTTTAACGAGTATACTCGAGGGATTATCCGGGAGAATCTCGAGCTTGGTGAAGAGGAAAAAAAATTTGATAAGCTTTTAACTCAAGGAACAGAGACAGGAGACTGGCGGGCCGCATATGAACTTGTCAAAGATATTCCTCTAAAGATAGAGGAGAGTGTTCTCATTGAAAGAAGGAAGAAATTTACCCCTCAGTGGTTCGAAGAAAAAGAAGAGTATCGAAAAAAGAGAGAGGAGATCGTGAAAAAGTATATTTACCGGTGGATAGAAAAATTTGCTCCTGAAGTTATAGAGGAGTATATTCCTGTCTCCCCCTGGATGGATTATCTGGAGAGGACTTATGGAGTAAAAATAGGCAAGATAAAACTTCACATTGAAAAGGATTCAATGTTCACCAGAGGTGGAGAGCCGAAAGACGAATACTACGACTTATACTATTCTAAATACGTATCCAGGGCAAAAGATTAATGGAGGTGAGATAATGTTAGGACTTATTGATGATGTAAGATATAAAGTGAAACAGATGAGGTTTTTAAAGGAACGGAAAAGAGAGAGAATTGACCGCAGAGCCGATAGAATTATTGATGGCTATCTTACCCGAAAGGGAAGATTTGGCGGGTGGCGTCCACCAAGCAAATCGGATCTTATAGATATTGATGCTATCACTGAGACAAAGATTGCCGAGACAAAGTTTATCTCTTTTGAGAAGTTTAAAGAGACAGAGTTAAAAGAGATAGAGGCTTCCAATAAACTCTCCTATAAAGAGGGAAACAGTGAGATTAAAGCTCATAAAGTGGAAAACACCGATGGCGGAAATGGATTTAACATAGCCGGGAAAGTCCTTCCGAAATACACTTTCCAGTTAGGGAACACTGAGAATCCTCAGTTTAGAATTCTAATTTTGGCAGGTACTCACGGCGGAGAGTCAAGATTGGCCCGGGTCATTTTAGAGGGGATTATCCAATTAGCCCGTCCTGGCGAAGAGCGCTCCAAGCTTCTTGAAAAAGGAACCATCCTTTTTGACCCCATAGTCGACCCGGCCGGTTTTAATAACCAGACCCGTGGGGCAGTGACCCGAGGGGGGATGGCGGTTAACGCTCCCCTTGTTGGTGGAGGAGAGATTCAGCCGGGCTTGAGGAATCCCTGGGGTCTAAGTGATAGAAATAGTGCTCAAGGAAGGAACAGTCCTGAAGCCCAGGATGTCCTGACCCGTTCTAATCAGGCTCACTACAGGAAGATTTTGGGTGGAAAAGCCACCTGGGTTTATGATGCCCACGAGACCTGCGAGTTTACCCAATCACCAGATTTAACCTTTACCTATGGAGGAGTTCTTCTTATGGCTCACCTTTATGTTTCAGATACCAGACTCTCTCACCTTAACCGGCTGAAGCCCTGTGTTGGCTGGTGGAGAAAGCTGAGAGGTTTTATCAACGATCACAATCCCTTAGAGAGCTCATTATATAGAGAACAGCTAATCTGGCACGATCCCCGGATGCAGAAAATAAGGAAGATCAGAAATAGAATAAGGGAACTCGGTCAAAGGACGATGGAAGAGAAGTTTGACCGAGCTTTTCTCTTTCTCCCTCAGGTAGAGCGAGATATCAGGGTTGATGAGAGTATCTATATGGGCGGGATGATGTTCAGGATTCCCCGGATTCTATTGGGACCGGATCTGCTCGGGTTTGAGGGTTTAACCTCTGAGAGTTTCCAGCAGGATCTGGTGGTCCGAGCTAAACAGACCTTGGCCACCCTTGAGGCGCAGCTGAAGGTGATTGGACTGGGCTATAAAGGATGTAAAGAAGATGATTAACCATATAATCGAGTATTTTAAGGTGCCTCATCCTCTGGATAAAGATAAGGGGAGCATTGTCACCTCCGATCCAGGTAAATTGAGCGAGAAATGTTTCAGGGTATGGATGGATGATAGAAAATCGACGGGTCCAGCCGAGCTCCCTCGAATTTTAAGGGTGGTGGTGAGCCCGGAGGAAGAGCCCAATCCTGAGGATTTCGATTTAGTTAAAAGGTTTGAGCATAATACCGAAATTCAGGATAACCACAGCTGGAGTATTTTCAAACTTAGAATTTTTTTAAGATTTACCCTCGCCTGTGCCATAGGCTACCTTATTTACTGGACGATCTTTAATTTTCCCTGGTTCTGGATTCCGGCAACGCTTTTTTTGGAAAGTATTTTAGGAGATACCCTGACCAAGGTTTTTCAGGGAGTGGTCATTGCTCTTATTCCAGGGCTCTCTCTTATAAGGAATTTTGTGGGCGCTAAAAGATGGACTCGAGCTAATTTCCGTTCCCGGTATACAAGGATTTATCATCAGTTTGGCAAGAGCTCCCGGGACTACTTTGCCCGGGAGATTAAGAAGTGCTTAAAAAACATTGAAAGAGAAGCTCGAGAGAAAAAAATCTCTTTAGAAACCACCGGGATAAAAAATATTTTAGAGGAGATTTTAACCAGGCGTCAGGTGAGTCTTGATTTTGCTCGGGATTGGTCCAGGCGCTTTGAGGAGATTCTCAAAAGTCTTACTCAAAGAGCTAAAAGGGAAATTTTCCTTGAAGGAGTGGTAGTTAAGCTTGACCAGGTGAAGAACGATCTCTTTTTTCATTACCTGCAAGGTTTTCAGACGGTTCCCCTTAAGGTGGCCACTCCCAATTTATCGCCGGAGGAGATAAATCCTCTTTCTGGACAAAATTTCGATTTAACCCTAAGCTTTTTAGCAAAAGGTTTTAGAGAAAAGTCAAAGAATTTGAAGGATTTTTTGGATAGAACCTTTCCAATACGCGAGGGGATCTGCTCCAGTTTCAGCTCTTTAAGGAATGTGAAGGGAAAAGAGGAGAGATTAAAACTCCTGGAGAGCATTGAGGAGGGTTTTGAGAAGTTAAGGAATATTGCCGGAAACTTTCATTTTGGAGACAATCCCCACATCCCCTATGAAAGAGGAGAAAATTTAAGTGACTTTTATGATAAGCTTTATCATCTCTTTGGGGAGGCAAAAATAGATATTCTGGAGGGGAAAAGAGCGGTTAAAGGGGTCTTGTTTAGACGCCTTAAGATAAGAGGCGAGCGAGCGCAGAGAAGAAGAATAGAAAAACTCAGACTGAGAGTAGAGCGTCTTCTCTGTCAGGGAATAAGCATAAAAAGGGGCTATGAGAAGGTCTCTCATCTTTTTAGTTTCTTTGGAAGCGATCTTAAGAGAAGCCTCCTCTTTTCCGGGGCAATTCTGTTTACCTTCGCATCTCTTTTGAGTTTTAAGGTATTAGGACCGGATCAGGTCCTTACTACCACCTACTTAAGATGGGGAGTGAAAGAGAGGGCTACTCAAAAAGCACCTCTTTTTTCCAGAGGAGTAAGGGTTTATAAATTTGGTCAGGGAACGCCCATCTTCGGGGGAAAAGAGCTCTTCTGGCAACTGCCTGTTCCCCTGGTCTACACCCACAGGATAGATTTCAATAAACCTCAAGAATTCACCTCTTACATGATATTCCCGGCTCCAACCGATACTCTATATAAGAAAGGATTGAAGCTCTTAGCAGGAGTATATGGGGGATATTACGAGGTGGTCGAGATTGGCTTCGATTTTGTTCCTAAAGATAAAGAGGCCTGGGTAGGGTATGACTATGACGGTAAAGGAGCCAAGAGGCTAAGAAGGGATATTACTTCCATAGTTGATGAGTGGAGGGGAGAGCTTTTTGATTTTCGAGAAAGTCCCCTGGTGGACCTTGAAAATGAAGAAGAGATGGAGAAGGTCTTTGCCGGTTCCTATTTTAAAAGGCTCTGGGAGGAAGGAAGGATGAAGGAAATCATAAAGTCTCAGGTTTTTAGAACTCCTATGATGACCTATCAATATGGAACATATGCAGAGATGATAAATCCGGGTATAGATCTAATCTTAAGAAGTATAGAAAGAGAAGAGGCAGAGTTGAGGTATAGCGATCTTTCAAGGAGTGAAAGAGAAAAAAAGTTGGCTGAAATTGAGGAGTTTAAAAATCGGGTGGAGGAGATAAAGGAGGATACTCTAAAAATGGTTGAGAAAGAGTACGATGCTTTAAGGAAGAACCCGGAGAAGCTTAAAAAATACTTTTCCGATCCTGAAAGTATCTCTGAGTTGAGGGGTTTCGAGACTGTCTGGTCTGCGGTGCAAAGGATAATGCTTCAGCAATATATAGCTGAAAAACTGATAAAGATTATGAAAGGTGGATTAGGAAGGGAAAAGAAGCAGAAATTTCTTCAGATGTTGGTGGAGAAGATTCAAAAGAATTCCTATTTTGCCTCTCTTATTGAGATAAGAGAGGCAAAAGCTAAGGTGAGCTTTATGGACTCTCACGGTTATCGGAGTCTTATCTCCAAAATAACCGAGGAGGTCATATAAAAGATAGGGAGGTGAATAAAGATGCCTGTCTGGTCAGTAAGAAGTGAGCATATGAGGAGAGTAGTGCTGGTTCTGCCGGGATTTAATCAAGGTCGAGGGAAAAGGGGAGCCTGGTTTGCCTGGACCGAAAAAACCGAGGATTTTTTCAGAAGATTCTCTCGAGGCTATCGGACAGTAGATTATGAGATCTTTGAGCCAGAGAGCTCATTTCCTCTTTCTGAGGGAGAACTGCAGCATTTAGCTCAAGAGATTAGTTCTCGGGAAAATGCATATTCAGCCCTTCTTTACCTTGGAGAGACCCTGGGAGGGATGGGAAAAAGCTTAAGAAATCGGGGTATCCGAGGACTCTTTCTTTATCTAATGATGATCCTATCCGTTAAGCAGTTCTGGATTATCATTCTTCTCTGGCCTCATACTCTTTTAGCTAATTTCGTAAATTATCTTCACTTGAGGATAGTGGGAAGAGGAAGAAAGATTGTCTCCTCTTTCTGGCAAAGGGGAGAAGCTCCGGAGTTAGTAAAAGCCTTAACTGAGGCAAAGGAGATCTATCGTAACCTGGACAGCGATCCTTTACGAGCTGAACCTCTCCGTAAGTATCAGTATTTGCGAGATTACTTTAAAAAGAGGAGGCAGAGTGAGGATGACCCGGGAAAAGTAGAAACTTTCGAATTAGTGGAACAAGCTTACCGAGATATCATTACCCAGCTTACCGGTGAGAGCCTCCTTTTGAAAATTCTCCCCAAAGGAACAGGGGAAAGGATAATCAATTTTTTTCACATCACAACGCCACTCCCTTATCCAGATAATATCTTTGCTGTAAGAAATCTTTATCGAAATCTCTCTTTACCCACTACTATTTCTCAGGGTGAAGTGATAGGAAGAGACAGAAAAGTGGATAGTAACCATTTAGAGATGTTTCTTCTCAGAACCAAAGCTGGAGAGGGGGTAGTTATTCCCTGTCGAGGAGAAAATGTTCTCTCTCTCACTTTCAGAGCGGAGACTTTTGAAAATATCCAGAGGAGAAATCTTTCCTTAGAGGCAGTGCTCTATGTAGGAAGAGATGAAGAAAAGGAGGCTTTACTTGGTTTTAATTCCATAAATCCAGAACAGTTCACTCCGGAGAAGATG
>JAYEHT010000299.1:0-1509 GCA_034659655.1 Candidatus Aerophobota bacterium
TTTTGGCGTTGCGATTTTCTCTATCTTTATCTTCGTCATCAGGAAATTCTATTTCATCCATTGCCCAGAAATACCAATTCTGTAATTCTTCATAAAATTGCTTAGTAACTGGTTCAAGCGAGAATGCATCTTTAATCTTCTCCAGGGTAGAAAAATCACCATCGCCAATTCTCTGAATAAAGGTTTTATAGGTTGACAGCGGATTAATAAAATAGGTAAATCTTTTGAAATTATTCCAATCCCGTTTCGTTCCCTTTGGAATCTGATAAATAAGAGAAAATCTAAAGTTGCCTTCTGAATCATAAAATACAAAAATCCCGGCATCTGCTTGAATTTCTTTTAGAATTTTTCTGCCTTTTTCGTATTGCGCTTTTTTGCCGGAGCGTTCGGTTAAGTCTTTATTAACTTTAAACGAACAGACAGTGAGCTTTTCTCCCGGAGTAAAAGCAATTTCACCAAGTTTTTTACCATCACTAAAATCTTCATCATTGTAATAGTCAATTGATTCCTGGAGTGGCGTAAAAGAATGGTTTTTCTGGCGGAAGAACCTAATAAATTTCTCAGGGGAAAAATCATCTATGATATCTTGCAAAATCTCTTTGCTCATAATCCCTGGTTCTCAATTGCAATTATTATTTCCTTTGAGAGGCTTTTTTGCCTTGCCTTTTCTTTAATAAGATAATCTTCTCCTAATTCTTTTTTTAAAAGAGATATTTCGGTAGCGGCTTTTTTTTGTTTAGTTTCATTACCAAATTCAAGATTAGCAATGCGACGCAAGGTATAATCAGACAAAGTTCCGTAATCTAAAATATCTTCTCTTAATGTCCGTAAGAAATCTTTATGGGGCATAATTTCCTCAGTATTAATCTGGCCAATAAAGGTCTTGAGATTGTTCAAGGCTTTTTGCTCAAGGCTTTGTTCGGTGAGAGGAATAACCCTGTATTCTCTAAATTTTTTCACATATTCATAAACATTCCAGGAATTATCATTCCAAGAAAGCACTTTTTCGTCTTTCTGACAGGTAATTTTATCGAAAACCTCCTCAAAGGTAAGCGGATAAACTTCGGGTTTGTTTTCGCCTTTGGAGTTTGCACTATAAATATATAATCTTCCTTTTCTTATAAATACCAAGAGTTCATTTTCGCTATATTTTTTGGCTGTTTTTATGCGCGGAGGATATTTTTTCAAAAATACGCTCAGTTCAGGATTTTCTTTTTTAAGTTTCAAGAATATTTTTAAAGCTTTAGTGTAGAAACTTCCTTCTTCCTGTTCGTCGGGGTTTTGCTGAATCCTATTAAAAAGCCCGGACGGCGTTGGCTCTTCATCAATATCAAAGATCTTAGCATCTTCCCCCAGAGTATTATGAATCAAAAACATTTTGTTTGAAGCAATTTCGCGCGACTTCACAAGCTCAGCTCCCTTCTCAGTCGGGAAGAAATTAACGATATAGAGCTCGTTAAAAACTTTTTTGCCAATACGGTTTATACGCCCAACCCGCTGGATGACCCT
>JAYEHT010000300.1:0-1500 GCA_034659655.1 Candidatus Aerophobota bacterium
TGGAGCTAATGAGTTTCTTGTTGATTTTTTAAAAGAAGAGGGTATCTGGGATATCATTACGGGAATGCTGATAAAAATGGGAAAGAATAATGGATATTCGGGCAAAATCATCTTAGGAATTCTTATTCTAAAAGAGCTTATGGCTGTAAGAAAGATAGCCGGAGCCGGCAAAATCATCAAGGATGGTAAGCTTGCCTCTGATATTGGTTTTAACATTGAAAGAATAAAGAAAGCTGAAAAAGAGGGAAAAGGGATAATAGATTTAGGAACTTTAAGGAATCATTTAAAGAAAATCCCCCGGTCTGAATCAGATAAAGCCTTCTATAAACATCTAAAGCTTTTGAGGGATAAAAGGTGGATAAGGGGTCATCAGTATGTTGCCGATGGGGTAGAGTTAGAAGTTCCTTACGGGAAAACCTTTGAAGGAATGGGTAGAGTATGGAAGAAAAAGGAGAAAAGGTATAAATACGGCTACAAATTAGAACTTTTGATGAATGTTACCACCACAGGGAGATTAAGATTCATAGGATGTGCTTTAGGTCCCATAAACAGCGATGAGAGGAGACTGCTCATTTCTATCTTTAAGAAAATAGAAAAACATCTGGGCAAAGGTAAGGTAAAAGAGATAATAGATAACCTTACTCTGGATAGAGGCTATTGGGGAGGGCATTTCTTATGGGAATTAAAAAATAGATGGGGTATAGACTTTGTTACCTTAGTTAGAGATGATGATCTTGATTTTGTAAAGCATGTAGAATACTACCTGAGGGGAATAGAACCAACTTTCAAGGAAAGATGGATAACTATTACAAAAAGAGGGAAAAAAGAGAAAAAGAAGATAAGGATATGTGGTATCAACGGACTTTACCTGAGAAGATGCTCTCAAGAGGGAAAAGAAAAGGACTTAGGCAAAGTCAATGCTGCAATTGTCTATGATGAAAAAAATGGAAGGATGAGAAGAAGGATTTATGTTACCACTTTAGATGCTGAAGAAGATCCTTTTAAAATCTACAAGCTCTACAAAGATGGGTGGACCATTGAAAATCAGGGAATAAGATATCTATCACAAAGATGGAGCTTAAGAGATTTTGCCGGAAGAAGCCTAAATTCCATCCAGGCAAGAATCTGGGCCATTCTTATCCTCTACAATGCAGTAAAGATCTTAGAGATGAAGTATGAAGATAAAATGGAAAAGCTCCAGGATGAAATGAGACAAAGGGGTGAGTTATCTTATCTTTCAGGTGCTGCTTTAATAGTTTATGGAAGAGATAAATATTATGGTATATTCAGTGGAGTTAGCTATGCTAATCTGGTAGCTAAACGCACTGCTAAATCTACCGCTAAAAAGAGGAGCAGAGAAATTGCCAAAGAACTGGAGAAAATGTTAGCCGAAAAGGTCTCAAAAAAGAAAATAACTGAGTTTATCAAGAGATTAAAGGGAGAGTAGTCTCCCATACATACTCTCCCTTTCAAATTCAAGGATTATCTTCCCCACGATAA
>JAYEHT010000301.1:0-7572 GCA_034659655.1 Candidatus Aerophobota bacterium
AAAAACAGGGAATTAAAAATTTTTATGATATCAACACAGGAGTCTGTCATCAAGTGCTTCCAGAAAAGGGACACATTCTTCCAGGAGCTCTTGTTTTAGGAGCTGATTCCCACACTACTACCTATGGAGCATTGGGAGCTTTTGCTGCTGGTATCGGGAGAAGTGAGGTGGCTTCAATCTGGGCTACGGGCAAGATATGGCTTAGAGTTCCAGAGACAATTAAGATAAATATTGAAAGAGAGCTTCCCAGAGGAGTCCATCCCAAGGATGTTGTTCTCTATATTATCGGTGATTTAGGTGCCGATGGTGCTCTTTACAAGGGAGTTGGATTTAGTGGGAAGGTAATCAGGGATATGAGTGTTGGCGGTAGAATGACCTTGTGCAATATGGCTGCTGAGATGGGAGCAAAGATTGGCTATGTGGAGCCGGATGAGAAGACTGTTCAATATCTTGCTTCAAGAACTGATAAGAAATACAAAATAGTAAAATCAGATGTTGATGCAGAGTTTGAAAGAGTTATTGATTATGATGTAAGTAAGTTAGAGCCTCAAATAGCCTGTCCTCATACTGTGGATAATGTAAAACCTGTCTCTAAAGTTGTGGGAACAAAAATTAATCAGGCTTTAATTGGAACCTGCACTAATGGAAGAATAGAGGATCTAAAGATTGCCAGTGATATTCTTCGCGGCAAAAAGATTTCCAAAGGGGTGAGGCTTCTTATCTTTCCTGCTTCAATGGAGGTTTTTGCTGAGGCGATGGAGAAAGGAATTCTTCAGGAATTGGTTAAAAGTGGTGCTGTAATAATGAATCCGGGATGTGGCCCCTGCCTTGGCGCTCACGAGGGAGTTTTAGCACCGGGAGAGGTTTGCTTGAGCACTGCCAATAGAAACTTTAAGGGAAGGATGGGCTGTAAAGAGGCAGGAGTTTATCTTGGCAGTCCGGCTACTGTGGCTGTCTCTTCTCTTTACGGTGAGATTACTGATGTAAGGAGGTATTTAAAGTGAGTATTAAGGGGAAAGTATGGAAATATGGGGATGATGTGAATACCGATGTTATCTTTCCTGGTAAATATACCTATACTGTAACAGAGCCTGGAGAGATGGCTGAACATGCTCTGGAGGACCTTGACCCTGAGTTTGCTAATAAAGTAGAAAAGGGAGACATTATTGTTGCTGGAAGAAACTTTGGCTGTGGGAGTTCTCGGGAACAGGCGGCAACTTGTCTTAAGTATGCAGGAGCAGGAGCTATTGTAGCCAAATCGTTTGCCAGAATTTTCTTTAGAAATGCTATTAATCAAGGACTTCCTCTGGTTCAGTGCAGGCAGGCGGTGGAGAATATATCTTCGGATGAGGTAATAAGTGTTGATTTTGAGAAGGGTGAATTATCTTGCAGGAAAGGGATTTTTAGCTTTCCACCTCTACCGGAATCTGTTTTGGGGATTCTTAATGATGGGGGGCTTATTCCTCATACAAGAAAAATTTTAGGAATAGAGAAAGGAGGCTAAGGATGGCAAAATATAAGATAGCCTGGCTCCCTGGTGATGGGGTTGGAAAAGATGTAATGGAGGCAGCAAGAATTGTATTAGATTCACTGAAGCTCGATGCTGATTATATTCAAGGTGATGTAGGCTGGGAGTTCTGGAAAAAAGAAGGAAATGCTCTACCCGATAGAACAATAAAGACTCTTAAGGAGGCAGACTGTTGTCTCTTTGGGGCAATCACCTCTAAACCCAAAGAAGAGTCAGAAAAAGAGCTTAATCCCGAGCTTAAAGGAAAAGGCTATATCTATTTTAGTCCTATTGTGAGAATACGTCAGGAGTTTAACTTACATACCAATCTAAGGCCCTGCAGAGCCTATAAGGGGAATCCTCTTAATTATCGAGATGATGTAGATTTGGTTGTCTTCCGAGAGAATACAGAAGGGCTGTACAGTGGAGTAGAGTTTCATCCTTTACCAAAAAATATAATGGACTCTCTTTTAAAAAATCATCCCAAGATGAAAAAATTTAAGAAGACTCCTCTGGAGGATATTGCTCTATCCTGTCGAATTTTCACAAGGAAGGGTTGTCAATCGATTGTTCATCAGGCATTTGAATATGCAAAGAAGTTTAGCAGGGATTCGGTTACTCTTATTGAGAAGCCAAATGTGATAAGAGAGACAAGTGGATTAATGGTAAGGGAGGCTCGAAAGATTGCCCGGGAGTATCCGGGAATTGAGCTCTGGGAAACAAATGTGGATGCAATGTGTATGTGGCTCATCAAAAATCCCCAGAAATATGGGGTCCTCGTCTCTTCAAATATGTTTGGAGATATAATCTCCGACCTTTCTGCTCAACTTGTTGGCGGCTTGGGATTTGCCTCCAGCGCCAATATTGGAGATGATTATGCTCTCTTTGAACCTACTCATGGCTCTGCTCCCAAGTATGCAGGACAATATAAAGTAAATCCTACAGCTATGCTCCTGGCTGTTAAATTAATGCTCGATTATTTAGAAGAGGATGAATTAGCGGGAAGACTGGAAAGCTCGATCACCAGAGTCATTGAAGAGGGAAAGGTGAGGACCTACGACTTAGGGGGAACAGCCTCTACCCTGGATGTAGCTAAAGAGATAGTGAGAAGGCTATCGTAATTTTAAGAGGTAAAAAATGGAGACCATAAGTAAGAGGTGGGCTGAGTTTTCTCTTGGACTGCAATATAAAGATGTTCCTTCTGAAGCTTTAGAGGAGGCCAAGAGATTTCTTTTAGATAGTGTAGGTTGTGCTCTTTCTGCTGTTGACAGCAAAGATATGGAGGCTGTCTTTCGCTACATTCAGGATTCAGGAGGAGAAAAACAGGCTACTATTATAGGTTGGGGAAGAAAGGTAAATATGCCTCAGGCTACCTTGATGAATTCCTTGCTTATTCGGGCTTTAGATTATAACGATATTTACTGGGAACAGGACCCTTCCCATCCTTCGGATATTATCCCGGCTGTACTTAGCCCAGGGGAATTCAAGGAAAGAAGCGGAAAAGAGGTTCTTGCAGGGATAGTCCTTGCCTATGAGCTGGAGATGAGGCTATGCCAGGCAGCTGTTCCGGGAATTCGGGAGATAGGCTGGCATCATGCTACCTTAACCCAGTTTGTAAGTCCTGTAGTGGCTGGGCGAATGTTAGGTCTGAATAAAGAAAAGATAGTAGCTGCGGTAGGCATCAGTGGTTCCTCTCATTTCACCCTGGGAGGAGTGGTGGCCGGGCATCTTACTAATATGAAGAATACAGCCGACCCTTTTGCTGTGGAGGCCGGAGTAGAAGCCGCTTTGCTGGCGGATAAAGGTTATACCGGCCCGGTAGAGGTATTTGAAGGTAAAGAAGGACTGTTTGAAGTCCTGGATAAAGTAGAATGGAATAGAGATGTTCTCCTCAAAGGATTAGGAGAGGAGTTCCTAATTACCCGGTGTGCTTATAAAGCTTTTCCTACCGAGGCTTTAACCCATCAACCTGTTACCGCTGCTTTAGAGGTTATGCAGGAGCATCATCTTGATCCCCGGGAGGTGAAAGAAGTTTTAGTGGAGACTACTGCTCGGGGAGCAGATATTTTATCTGATCCCAGTAAGTTTAACCCCACTACCAAAGAAACGGCTGATCACTCTCTTCCCTATTGTATAGCTGTAGCTATAGCTAAGGGTAATGTTCTCCCTTCCGATTTTGAAGAAGAGGCTCTTGGGGATGCCTTTGTCCGGTCGTTACTGGATAAGATTAAGGTGGTAGCCAATCCTCAAATTGATTCTCTTTTCCCAAAAGTAAAACGGGCTATCGTCTCTATCAAGACCTCCAGAGGAGTATATAAAAAGCAGGAGGACTTTGCCAAAGGTCAACCAGAAAGGCCTCTAAGCAATGAAGAGCTCATATCCAAATTTAAGGCCAATGCGAAAGAGAAAATATCTCCCCGGAGGATGAAAGAGATTATAAAGGCCACTAAAGAGCTTGAAAGTGTTGATAGAATCGGAGAATATATCAGGCTTCTTATAAGCGATAAATAGAAGTTGTTGTCCATCTCAAGAGTAGTGTGTGGTGAGCGCTGAAAAATTTTAACTCATTTTTAAAGTGAAAAGCTAAAACTATGATGGGAAAATATATGAAGTTCCCAAAATTAAGAGTATTTTTATCGAAAATAGAGTATAACGTTAAGAAGTTGCAGGAACTTTGCGGCAGAGAAAAGATTGAGATTGTAGGAGTAACAAAAGGATGTTCAGCAATCCCGGAAGTTGCCAAAATTATGGTAAAAGATGGAATAAAAACCTTAGGAGATTCCAGGATCGAGAATATAAAGAGATTAAGGAAAAATAGAATAGCAGCTGAATATATGTTTTTACGTATTCCTATGTTAAGTGAACTTCAAGAGGTTATAGATTATTGTGATATTAGTCTTAATTCTGAAATAGAGACAATCTTAGCGCTGGAAGAAATTGCTAAAAAGAGTAATAAGATGCATAAGATTATAATTATGTTTGACTTAGGTGATTTAAGAGAGGGGTTTCTCTTGAAAGATATTGACAAAATCGCAAGAGATTTATACAATCTCCGAAGGATAAAGATAATTGGGGTGGGAACTAATTTAGGATGTTACGGAGGCATTCTTTATACACCTGAAAAGATGAAAGAACTAATAGAGATAAGAAGGCGATTAGAAAGTAGACTAAAACAGAAAATTCCTGTTATTTCGGGGGGAAGCACTGCCAGTTTAAAGCTAATTGAAAAAAAAGAAATGCCTCAAGAAATTAATCAGCTCAGGATTGGAGAGGCTGTTCTCTTAGGTCAGGATGTGACCGGAAACAGAAAAATTCCTTACTTAGTCCAGGATACTTTTATTTTACAGGCAGAGATTATTGAAAAAAGATGTAAAAGCTCTGTTCCAGAAGGAATAGTGGGGAGAGATGCCTTTGGAAATATACCAGAATTTGTAGATAAAGGAGTAAGAGAGAGAAGTATTCTGGCTATTGGTAAACAGGATTGCCAGATAGATAGCTTAAGACCTCTGGATAAAGGGGTTAAGATTCTGGGAGCAAGTAGCGACCATCTCATTGTTGATACTGAAGATAGCCAAAAAAATTACAAATTGGGAGAATTTATAGAATTTCAGATGGGTTACAGAGCGATGTTATCTTTGACTACCTCAAAATATGTAAATATTGAAATAGTTGATTAACGTTTAGAGTTGATAATTGAGAGGATATCTTTAGAACGACATATAAGGTAGAAATAAGAAAATTTAAATGTAAGGAGGTAGAAAGTGGATAAATTTATTTCAATCAAGACGAGTTTACCGGGACCGAAATCCCGGGAGATTGCCAAAAGAAGAGATAAGTATGTAGCTAAGCCTATGGGTAGTTCTCTTTCACCCTGCTATATTGCTAAAGGTGAGGGAGCCCTGGTTACCGATGTAGATGGGAATCGGTTTATCGACCTTACCGGAGGATGGGGATGTCTGGCAGTTGGACATGCCCATAGGAGAGTTGCAGAAGCTATTAAGGACCAGTCCGAAAAGTATCTCCATACCGATTTTACTGCTGTTCCCTACGAGCCTTTTGTGGAACTTTGCGCTAAGTTGGTAGAATTAGCCCCGGGAGATACTCATAAAGCAGCTGCCCTTTTTAATTCAGGAGCAGAAGCGATAGAAAATGCGGTAAAGATTGCTCGAGCTTATACTAAAAGGACAGGAATTATTGTTTTTGAGAATGCCTTTCATGGTAGAACTCTTCTGACGATGACTATGACCCATAAGGCTATGCCCTATAAATACAGATTCGGACCTTTCGCTTCCGAGATATATCGTCTACCTTTCCCAACTCCATATCATCCTACTATTAAAATTGAGGATTTTGAAAGAGTACTTAATAGTACTGTCGTTCCTGAATCTGTTGCCGCTATAGTAATTGAGCCTATTCAGGGAGAAGGGGGATTTAATGTTCCCACAGAAGGGTTTTTAGAATACCTGAGAGAATTAACTAAAAAATATGGAATGCTGTTTATAGCCGATGAGATTCAAAGCGGTATAGGAAGAACAGGAAGGTTTTTTGCGATAGAAAACTGGGATATAGAACCGGACATTATCTGTCTCGCTAAGTCTTTAGCTGCAGGACTTCCTCTTTCAGCAGTAATTGCTAAAAAAGATATTATGGATACCCTCCCTGGAGGAAGTGTTGGGGGAACTTATGTAGGTAATCCTGTAGGCTGTAGAGCAGCCCTTGAAGTTATAAACATTATTGAAGAAGAACATCTTTTAGATAGAGCAGTAAAAATAGGAGAGAAGTTGAAAGAGCGCTTCCTTAAAATGAAGGATAAATATACCTTGATAGGAGATGTTCACGGTATAGGGGCAATGACGGCTATAGAGTTAGTAAAGAATAGGGAAACCAAAGAGCCCGCTGCAGAAGAGACCGCTCAAATTATTCAGGAATGCATAAAAAATGGAGTATTTGTCCCCAGTGCGGGAGTTAACAAAAATCTTTTGAGAATGTTAGTCTCCTTAGAAATTACTGATGAACAGTTAGATGAGGCTCTGGATGTATTAGAGAAGGCAATCGCTGCGGTTAATCAAAGTTAAATAAAGAAGGGAGGAATTGATGGTTAGAATTAAGAGGGAAAATCACACCTATTATTACGATAAAGATAATGAGCCAGTTGCTACGGCTTCTGTTGGGGAAAAGATAATTTTTGAAACCCTTGATTGCTTTGGCGATCAATTAAAGAAGGAAGAAGACCTTGCGGACTCTATTGATATGTCCCATATAAATCCCAATACTGGTCCGCTGTTTATTAATGGAGCAGCACCAGGGGATATACTGGTAATAAAGATATTAGATATAAAGCCTGAGGACCATGGGGTTCTAACTCTGATTCCTGGCGAGGGTAAGTTGCAACAGTATGTAAAAGCACCCCTTACAAGGATAGTAAGGATAGAAAATGGCAAGACTATTTTTAGTAATGATCTTGTAATAGAAAATAAACCTATGGTAGGAACGATAGGAACAACTCCGGTAGGAAGAGTGCCCACAGGATTGATAGGAAATCATGGGGGGAATATGGACTGTCCAGAGGCTGGAATAGGAGCGAAGCTCTATTTCCCTGTTTTTGTAGAGGGTGCGCTTCTACAGATGGGAGATGTCCATGCAAATATGGGTGAAGGTGAGATCTGTATTGGGGTTGAATGTGGGGCTGAGGTCACTGTTGAAATTGTTGAAGTATTAACGGAGATGTTGCATTAAATGTACTTTTCTAAAATGCCTTATAAATTTATATTAAGAGGGAAAACAAGATATCTTTCAAAAGATAATGTTTTTGTATAAACTGAATTATATTCTCCTAAAAGTCCATAATAACTTCAAAAATACATAAATTTTTAATAGACACCATGTGTATAATACCAAGAGCGATATCGGGTAAATTTGGATTCCTTGCGCATTCTTTCTAGGATATGATATACCTCTTGCTTATATGGATAAGTCTGGTTTATCCTGATTCTACAGATATGGTCCGTGAATTCTATACTTCCACCGTGGTTAATTAGTTTAGCTCTTGTGGTTTCCATAGTGTG
>JAYEHT010000302.1:0-7280 GCA_034659655.1 Candidatus Aerophobota bacterium
GGCTACAACAGCCGCGTGCGAATTAGATATAAGAAGCGGAGTATACATTTTAGTAAAAACAATATAATTTTTATCCAGCTTATCTATAGAGTCTACCTCAAAATTGTAAACATAAGTTCTCTCATCCTCATTTATTTTTTTAACCCTATACATTCTCAAATTCGAATTTAATGCTTTTTTAATCTCTCCTTTAACCCCATCCTTGCAAATTGGCAAAATATCTCGAATTATTTTCCCTCCATCAATCAACAAATTTCTCTTAATATACTCCTTAGTTCGTCCCTTATAATTAACCTTATCTGCTATATCTGAAAATAACTGTTTAGCCGAGAAAAACTTCGTACCATAAACTCTTTCTCTCGCTAAGCCATTAACTCGTGTAGTATAATTTAATATATCATTTATTCTTTCTAAAATCTGAATATCATAGATCTCCCTATTAACAGTAACTTGAGGGAGGACACCTAATTTTAAACAAGCCACAATTACTGCCTGGCAAAGGCGCTCTTTGGAGGCAAAAATCTGAATTCTATTATTATAAAATACCCCATCTCCATCTATCGCCCCTGCTAAGAAATTTAAGATAGAGACCTCATCTAAATTTAAAATCCAGGAAACCAAATTTTGGCTTATCTCTTCTAAAATTAAAGCAGGTTTCCTTTGAGTGCAAATTAGATCCATTGCTTCCCCTCTAATTTCCCTACCTTTTATATTACCGTAAGAGTCTTTAGTCCGCATTATATTAAATCGCGCATCAAAAACATCGAAAAAATAAGAACTAACTCTTTCTATAAATTTTGACTTTTCGGGTGTATTCTTTTGGGTAAAGGTTACATTTCCTTTTGTTCTTTTTAAATTGATATAGCCATCCGTTAATATGCTTCCTACCAAATAGGCAATTTTTTCATCGTTTATAACTCTTTCTATCTCAGGAATTCTATCAATAATACAAAGATACTCTGCTTCTTTTAAAATGTTCGCTAAGGGCCTTTTAATTAATTTTCTATGATGAAAAGTATACATTTTATGATCAGAAGTGATTCTTAATGAATTATGCTCTGATCTCCCCGTCTGAGAGACTATTATTTCGATAACTTTTGACTTTCTTCTGCCGCAGGCGATAATCCTCTTCCACTTTGGCCGTAACAAGGAGGAGTCATAAGAAAGTATAGATATATTTTCTCCTCTCTCAAACATCTGATAGACCTCTTCAGCAGAAAAGAAACCTTTGGTAGTCAAAAGTAATGATTCGCCGGCAACACAAGTCATCCCCCCGCGAGCGGTAAGTATTCCCTGAGCTGCAGCCATTCCATGTATATCTTCTGGAGAAGTCTCTTGACGAACTAAAATTACCTTCTCTCCCTTCTCAGCCATCTCTACTGCTCTATCTGCTGTAAAGACTATCTTTCCTGTAGATGCTCCCGGAGAAGCTGGTAGCCCCCGGGCAAGAATCTCAACCTTTGCCCTGGGGTCGATTCGACGATGAAGTAACTGCTCTAACTGTTCAGGTTTTATTCTCATTAAAGCCTCTTTTTTGGTAATCAACCTCTCTTTAACCATATCACAGGCTATTTTTACAGCTGCTTGAGCAGTTCTCTTTCCCGTTCTGGTTTGCAATAGATAAAGCTTTCCTTCCTCTATTGTAAACTCAAAGTCCTGAACATCTTTATAATGCCTTTCTAATTTTTGGGTTACTTCTGATAATTCCCCATAAACTCTGGCTATATCCTCTTTCAATTTAGATAAAGGTTTGGGGGTTCTTATCCCAGCAACCACATCTTCTCCCTGAGCATTAAGTAAATACTCCCCATAAAGTATTCTTTCTCCTGTAGCAGGGTCTCTGGTAAATCCAACACCTGTACCGGAATTATTCCCCATATTGCCAAAAACCATTGCTTGAACATTAACAGCTGTTCCCCAGTGTCCGGGAATTTTGTTAATTTTTCGATAGCTAACGGCTCTTTTATTATTCCAGGATGCAAAAACAGCATTTATGGCTATCTCTAACTGTTTAAAGGGATCTTGAGGAAATGGGATTTTCTTTTTATCTTTTATTAACTTCTTAAACTCTGCTACTATTTCCTTAAAATCTTCTGAGGTTAAGTCAATATCTTCTTGAATACTTCTCTCTTTCTTTTTCCTTTCCAGGATATTTTCAAATTCTTCTCCTTCTAATCCTAAAACTACATTTCCGAACATTTGCAGGAGTCTTCTATAGGCATCATAAGCAAAACGCTCATTTCTTGTTTGTTTAGCTAACCCTTCTACTGTATTATCATTTAGGCCCAGATTAAGAACTGTATCCATCATTCCCGGCATGGAGATTCTTGCTCCTGAACGAACAGAAACCAGCAGGGGATTGGTGACATCTCCAAATTTTTTTCCTGTTACCTTCTCCATCCTTTTTAAGTTTTCCTCTATCTTCTTACTTAATCCTTTTGGGTAACTGCCTTTTTGGGTGTAGTGAGTGCATACTTCGGTACTGATAGTAAAACCTGGAGGAACTCGAATACCTAAGTTCGCCATCTCAGCAAGATTGGCTCCTTTTCCTCCCAGAAGATTCCTTAGTTTTGCGGAACCTTCTGCTTTTTCCTCTTCAAAAAAATAAATATACCCCCCCATTTTCTCTCCTTTTCCAAATAAAAATTTCAACTTATTTTTGTATTATTTTTTTACTTTTTGCCAAATCCTCCATAAAAATTTTCTTCTTCATTATAATAAATTCCGATTCTATGTCAAGAACACCTCGGGACTTTTCCCTCACCGCCAGAGTATATCCGCTTTGAACTACTCTGCTCGTCTTCTCGTCCACTCATCTACTCATTGTTAATCTTCTTTCTTTAAAATTTCAACCTTAACCGGGCTCATCTCCTTAAACTTCCTCGCATCTTTTGCAGAGCCTACAATCTCTCCATAGTGCATAGGAATAGCTACTTCAGGATTTATAGCCTTGACTGCTTCCACAGCTTTTGTAGCATCCATAGTATAAGTTCCCCCTATGGGAAGTAAGGCTATATCTGCTTTTATCTTCTCCATTTCAGGAATAAAATCGGTATCTCCAGAATGATAAATTCTTGTTCCCTTTATATCTATTATAAATCCTACCCATCTATTTTCTTTAGGATGATAATTCTTTTTTATATTATAAGCGGGGACCACCTTAATATCAATACCTTTAACGGTTAGACTATCCCCTGGCTTTACTGTCTTGACATTTCCTTTCAATTTAGATGCCTCATCAGGTGGAACTACTATAACCGTATCCTCTGTTTGAATTTTAGAAACATCCTCCAAAGAAAGATGGTCATAATGAGAATGTGTAATTAAGATTATATCTGCTTTATCTTCCCCTTTTAATTTCCAGGGATCAATATACAATACTTTATCATTGGTAATCTTAAAACTCGCATGTCCCAACCAACTTATATTCTCTAACATCTTTTCTACACCCTCTATCTTTATTCTCCAGAGAGACTCTTCAGGTATTTATAAAACTCACTCTCTGAACTTAAAATAAGCTGTGTCTCTTCATCCAAAGTTTTTTGATAGGTTTCCAAGGTTTTTAAAAACGAGTAAAATTCAGGGTCTTTGTTATAAGCTTGAGCATAAATTTTAGTCGCCTCAGCATCGGCTTTACCTTCTATCTCTCTTGCCTCTTTATAAGCCTCAGAGGTAATCTTCTGCAATTCCTTCTCCCTCATACCTTCGATCTTGGCTTCTTCTCCTTCCCCTTCAGAGCGGTATTCCTCAGCTATTCTTTTTCGCTCAGAAATCATTCTAGAATAAACTTTTCTCCTTACCTCCTCAACATAATTCAACCTTTTAATCCTCACATCAACCAATTTTATACCATACTGGGGAGCAAGTTCAGATGCTTCTTTTAGTATCGCCTCAGTTATTTTCTCACGGCCATATTCTACCTCCAGTGCTACTTCTTCTTCCCCCATTATCACTGCTATTGCTGCACCTACTTCCGACAGAATAAACTCTCTATTTGAACTTCTTACCAGCTCATAAAGAAGATGAGCGGTTATCTGATTTCTGGCCGCTGAATCAATAATATCATCTAATCTGGCTAAAATTGCCCTTCTGGTTCCTGTGGTTTGAAGAAACTTTAAGGCATCTACAATCTTCCATCGAGCAGTGGTATCCACCCATATATATTTTTTGTCCTTGGTGGGAATCTGGGTAGGCTTACCATCCCATTCCTGAATACGTTTATCAAAATAATTGATTTTTTGAACAAAGGGTTTTTTAAAATGTAAGCCAGGCTCAGTTATGGGCTTGCCAATGGGTTCGCCAAACTGAGTGATAACTACCTGCTGGGTCTGATCTACAACATATAAAGCTCCCGAAAGCACAATTAAACCCACTATAACTACTACTATTATAGGAATCCATCTCTCTATTCTCATTGCTTCCCTCCTTCAAGTTGGAGCAAAGGTAATATTCCCTTTGCTTCGGTGTCTATTACATACTTTTTGCCTATCTCAGGTAAAACTTCCCCCAGGGTCTCTAAATATAATCTTCTCCTGGTTACATCTTTGGAATCTTTATATTCCTTCCAGATAGCCAAAAATTTCTCTGCATCTCCCTTCGCTCGATTAACTCTCTTTACAGCATATCCTTGTGCCTGGGTAATCATTCCTTCTGCCTGTCCCTCCGCTTTGGGTATAACTTTATTATAAGCTTGCCAGGCCTCATTGATAGTAGTCTCTCTTTCTTGTTTTGCTTCGTTGACCTCATTAAAAGCGGGTTTTACAGGATCCGGAGGATTAACATCCTTTAACTTCGCGGTAACTATCTGAATTCCTGTCTGGTAAAAATCCAAAATGCTCTGAAGTTTACTCTTTGCTTTCTGGGCAGCTTCAATTCTTCCCACTGTTAAAACCTCATCAACGCTTCTATCTCCTACAATCTGACGCATAGATACCTCAGAAATAGCCCTGATTGTACTTTCTACATCTCTTAAATTAAATAAATAATCAACAGGATCTCTAATTTTATACTGCACAATCCATTCTACAACAGCAATATTTAAATCACCTGTTAGCATTAAGGCCTCATCTTCATAACCTGCAGGTGCGTATACTGTTTTAACGCCTGGTCGGACAGTTCTAAATCCAAATTCTTCTTTGAAGATATGTTTTACCCTAACTTTTGTTACCGTCTCTACAAGGGGTAGCTTAACATGGAGCCCGGGTTCGGTGGTCCTCACATACTTGCCCCATCTTTTTATTACCCCAACCTCTTCTGGGTTCACAGAATAAAACAGAGAAACCAGTATCACTATCAAGACAATTGCTAATACTCCTATTCCAATCCACTTTTTGGGTATAGCAGGAAAACCAAACTCATCCGCATAAGCCATTTTTTCCCTCCTTTCGATAATTAATTTTTATTAAAATCATTCACTCTACACTATACAATATTTAAAAGTTAATGCAAGTGAAACTTTTCCTTTTTCAGTAAATAATGTAAACTATGTATACATCATTTACTTTGTAATTTATCAGTCTCTTGCTAAGATGTTTCGATATCTTATAAATAAGCGCTAAAGCTTGAGAAAGATTAACCGCTGTGGTAGTTTTGCCTTCTTAATATCTACCTTTTAAACCCACCTCCTTAGTCCACTTTTGATCAGCTCCCAAAGAGCCTGTCTATCCAATTGCTCACCTGACCTTTTAGCTGTGAAGAGAAAATTGTCCCTGATAATCCTCTTGTTTCTGAAATGAAAAAGTAGAGCTTCTTCAATGGTAGAATTGATAAAAAGCTTCCTTTCTTTTCCAGTTTTTTTCTCTTTAATCCAGATATACCGGACTATCTCTTTCCTTCCATCAAATACATCTCCTACCTTGATACTAAGTAGATCACTGGCTCGCAAGGCCAGGTTAATGCCCATTGTGAAAAGAAGATAATCCCTTGAGTTTGCAGCTCGCAATTTTTGCTTAATTTCCCTTATTTTTAAGCCTTGCTACTTCTTCATAAGCTCTCTTAGTAAAACTAAAAGCAACAATATAGCCCTTACCATGGATTGATAACTCTAACATTCACCACGTCTACTTTACCCATTATCTCCTTAAAAGACTCTTTATAAGGAGAGCTGATGTTAACAGAGCCCTTAACTGGAACCTCGCTACGGACTTTATTTACGTCAACAACGCCATCAACTGTTACGTGGCCACCTTCTACATAGATAGGCTGGGCTTTTTGCGCAGTAGCTTCTTCTGGACTGAAACTCGATTTGACTGCTGAAAATAACAAGCAAGCGGCAATGACTGTCAGGACAATCTTTGTATATAGATCGTTTTCCATTATTTTCACTTTTATCATCTCCCTTCATTTTTTTGGACTTTACTCCTCTTTTTTCGTCCAATCCACAACAACAGACAATAAACTCTCTCTACGACCCAAAGACCGGATTTGCTTAAAAAACTCTCTATGCCACAACTGCCTTGATAAAAATCTCTTGATAGAAGGCATTATACGCTTTGCCAGAAGTGTCTCTGGATCGTTGCCATATCTTATATAAATGCCAATTAACAAAAGCTTCTATTGCAAGATAACTATAGATTATAGAGAGACTATTAATTAAAAAGCTCATCTGGCTTCTTAGCTTTAACTCTTTGTTTAATGAGGCTTGTTTGGCACCGGGCAAATAGTATTCGGTATGCACAGCCCTTGCCATCTCAAGACAACACTGCACCAGATTATAGCCTATCCGACGCTCATTTATATTCATTTCCTCACAGCCCCCTTATGGTGCTCAGTACGTTTTCTTATCATCTTTATCTGGATAAAAACCATGCTTTTTTTACACACTCCAAATACCCCTGAAACTCTTTATAAAAGTTCTCCCTCTCAGTTTTAAATTGATTTAACTATATTTTTTATTGCTTCATCAAAATCTTTCCGATGAACCACAGCTAGAATATAAACTGTATTTTCTCTTATGTAATAAATGGCACGATAACTACTGAATCTTAACCGGAAAAGCGGAATTTTACGAGATGCCTTAATTTTCCTGACAGTAGATTTAGTGGTGGAGGTAGGGAAAGGAGAATCTTCTAATATTTTAATTTTCTTTAATAGTTTCAACTTCAGCTTGGGCTCGATTTGTCGTAAATCTCTTTCACCAGTGTTAGTAATTTCCAATCTAAATTTAGCCAATTTCTTTTTCTGTCTCGGCAATTAGCTCATCAATACTTTTAACTTTCCCCTCCAAGGATTCCTTATAAGCTTGCTCAATCTTTTTCTTAAACTTAGGATGATTCAATAAA
>JAYEHT010000303.1:0-7128 GCA_034659655.1 Candidatus Aerophobota bacterium
TTTGTAATAGCTGAAAAGAAGAGGTAAAGTGAAATTATTGGATAAAGTTGCTATCATAACAGGAGGAAATAAGGGTATAGGAAAAGGTATTAGTTTGAGATTAGCTGAGGAAGGTTCAGACGTTGTTATTGCTGCTAGGGATAAAATTAGTGCCGAGAATGTCCTTAAGGAAATCAGAAAGAAGGGACGTGATTGTTTATTTGTAAAAACAGATGTTAGCAAGAAAGAGGAAGTTGATGTAATGATTGAAGCGACAATCAAGCAATTTGGTGAGATAGATATTCTTGTTAATAATGCGGGAATTGTCATTGATAGACCTTTCCTTGAGATAACTGAGCAGATTTGGGATAGAGTATTGAATGTTAATCTCAAAGGATATTTTTTGTGTTCTCAGGCAGCAGCAAAAGCTATGGTAAGGAAAAAGAAAGGGGGTAAGATAATTAACATCACCTCGATTCAAGGTGTTAGAGTATGGACCCGTCATTTCCATGCCCCTTATGAAGTTTCTAAAGCAGGTATTATTATGCTTACCAAACAAATAGCATTTGAACTGGCTCCTTATAAGATTAACGTTAATGCTGTGGGTCCCGGGCCCACAGAAACACAGATACTTAATTATATAACTACATCTCCTGAAAAGTTAAACGAGTTTGTAAAAGATATTCCTCTGGGAAGAATTGCTAAACCTTCAGATATAGGGGCAGCGGTAGCTTTTTTAGCATCCGAGGATGCCGATTATATTACAGGAGTTACTCTCTTTGTTGATGGGGGTCGAATGACACATTGAGATTGAGCAAGTTCCTAGATTGGTTACTTGCTGTAACGGAGGTATTCTAATTAGGCAATGGGGCTAACGTGTCAAATCATTTAAAGTATTATACCATCTAAATGTCTCTTAAATTGCCCCACATCGTTTCACCGAGGGAAGGAGAGAAATAAATTTAAAGCTTCCGGAGAAAACCAAAAATGTAAATACTCAGTAAAGCACAACCCATGGAATGAATAGATAACATGATTTATGCGAATAGAATGTATGTTGTGCGCACGGATATGCCCTGATGTAGCTATAATAGCCTATAAGTAGATGAGGAAAAAACATGTTTTATTACCTTAAAGGAGTTCTCCAGCATAAATCTCCCGGTCTTGTTCTTATAGAAGTAGGAGGAGTGGGATACAGGGTTAATTTACCTCTTTCCAGCTATGAGAACCTTCCCGAAGAAGGAAAAGAGATTAAAGTTTATACTTATCTCCATTTACAGGAGAATAAGGTATCATTATACGGTTTTCTTGCCGAAGAAGAGAGAGATTTTTTTCTTCTCCTTATCTCCATCTCCAAGATTGGTCCTAAAAAAGCTCTTCGAATTTTATCCAAAAATTCTCTTTCTGAATTTAAAAAAGCGATAAAAGAGAAAGACTTAACTACTTTAACCAATATTTCTGGTATCGGGAAAAAGACAGCTCAATTACTAATTTTAGAACTTGGTGAAAAAATAGTCCTGGAAGAAAAGGAAAAATCGGTTGAAGAAACATTAACAGAAGATGCTTTGGCCGGTCTCGTATCCTTAGGTTATACTCACAAAGAAGCCAAAAGAGCAGTAAGGCAAGCTTCATCCTCTTGTAAAGAGAAAGCTGATTTAGCTCAATTAATAAAAGAAGCCTTGAGGTATATATAAGAAGAAGCGATGATAAAAGAGATTACTACACCCAATTTACAAGAAGGAGATAGTAGATTTGAACTTACCCTCCGCCCTCAAAAGATACAAGAATTTGTAGGGCAGAATAAAGTTAAAAAAAATTTAAATGTTTTTATCCAGGCAGCTAAAGGGAGGAACGAGAGCTTAGACCATACTCTTCTTTACGGACCACCAGGATTGGGGAAGACAACTTTAGCTCATATTATTGCCAATGAGATAGGAAGTAGAATCCAATCAACCAGTGGTTCAGCGATTAATAAACCGGGAGATTTAGCGAAGATTCTTACCAATGCAGAATTTCAGGATAAAGATGTCTTCTTTATAGATGAAATTCATCGCCTTCCTCCTCAGGCAGAGGAGGTGCTTTATGGAGCAATGGAAGAGTTTGAAATAGATATAATCTTAGGAAAAGGCATCCATGCGCGTTCTTTAAAATTACCTCTGAGGCATTTTACTTTAATAGGAGCTACCACACGGGCTGGACTTCTCACTTCTCCTCTGCGAGGTAGGTTTGGGATAGTAAGTAGATTAGATTTCTATGAAGAAGAGGATCTACACCATATTATCCTTCGCTCTGGCGATATCTTAAAGATAAAAATTGACGAGGAAGGGGCATCGGAAATTGCCCGGCGCTCGCGAGGAACTCCCAGAATAGCCAATAGACTCCTTAGAAGAATTAGAGATTACGCTCAGGTGAAAGGGGAAGGTGAGATAACAAAAGAAACCGTAGATCTTGGATTGGATATGTTGGAAGTGGATAAGAAGGGATTGGACAGTATGGATAGAAAAATCTTACATACAATCCTCTACAAATTCAACGGAGGACCTGTAGGACTTAAAACAATAGCTATGGCCGTCAATGAGGAGCCGGAAACCATAGAAGAGGTGTATGAACCTTATCTGCTCAGAGAAGGGTTAATTGATAGAACTCCTCAGGGAAGAAGAGCTACTCATCTTCTTTATAAATATACGGGGAAAAAGGGAGAAGATTATGGGCAAGAAGAACTGCCCTTTTAAACATTCTTATTCTGGAGGGATTGTTGTTTAGAAGCCTTTTTACTTTTATATTTAGTAATTATGGCCAGAACTAATCCATAAGTGCCCAGAGCTATAATAATAGCTAAAATAAAATCTCCTATTAAAAGAGATTTACCAATATTCAATAAATTTTCAGCCTTTATGAGAAATTTCCAGGAGAATGAGAAAGGGGTATGCCCAAGGACTAACTGACCAATCTTATAACCAAAAGCATAGAATAAAGGAGTAGTTAAAGGATTAGCAACAAAGGTAGCTAAAATAGCAGAGGTTCTGTTTGCCTTAAAGAGCAAAGCCGTAGGCAGAGAAAAAAGTATAGCAAACCCAAAAGTAGGCATAATCCCCCAGAAAACTCCAATGGCAGCTCCCAGAGCAATCTTTTTTGGAGAGTCATTAATCCATAAAATTCTCCTCATCAATGATTTTACATTTTTCCATTCTAACCTTTGCCGCATTTTTGCTCCTGAAAAACGTTTTCTCTTATACTATCATAAAATCATAAAAAATCAAAGATTGGGGCTACCACATCTTGCCCCCTTTAATCCTCTAATCCTCTAATCCTGCCTTCACTTGACATGCTATAGATACAGCCGCAGTAGTTTTGTTGATAAAGATGCCACCTTTTGGCTAACTGGTTAGCTATTTTAAACCCTTCCTTTTTCTTGAAATTTCTTGCCAAAAATCTATCTCCACCAATCTCTTGCCCTATTCTATTAATTGTTTCCGCCCTCTTATGAGGACTTATGGTTAAAGTGGTAGTGAAAGCATCCAATCCAGAGTTAATCATATAATGATAGGTCTTTTCCAGTCTAAGCTTAAAACAGACCTCGCATCTCTTTCCTCCTTCAGGTTCTTCTTTTAAATGCTCAGTCTCTTTAAACCACTCTTCTGAGTTATAAACGCCTACCTCCAATGGAAAATCCAATTCCTGAGCTACTCTATAAGTAGCTTCTAATCTTCTTTTATACTCTTCTTCAGGATAAATATTGGGATTATAGAAAAATCCAAAAACCTGGTGCCCTTCTTCTTTTAACCTTTTCACTGTTCCTGCCGCACAGACTCCACAACATATATGAAGCGCGATCTTCATCTTCTGATTCTCATTAAGTTATTCAACGCCTTCTTGATGGTATAGAAATCATTAAACTCTTCATTATTTTAAGGGGGAGCAGGCCCGACTTGCTCGAGCAAAGCGCAAGTTAAGCTTTGCCGATCGGGCAGGAGAGGGGGAAATGTGAAGCATGTCCCCCTCAATGATCTTGAAACTGTGCCCATCCCCGAGAGGTAACTATTTCCATTCCTTCGCCTGTTTCACTGATGATCATCCCTTCTGCATCAGAAAGAGAATTTATTAAATCCATTCCTTCATAAGGACCCAATACAAAAACCCCTGTAGCTAAAGCATCAGCAGTAGTAGCATCAGAAGCAATAATGGTAACACTCATAGGAGTATTTTCTACAGTCATTCCCGTGTGAGGATTGACAATATGAGAGTGCCTTTTTTCATTGATAAAAAAATATCTCTGGTAGTCTCCTGAAGTAGCCACAGCTTTATTCTCCACCCTTATAATTCTCACTATTCTTCCTTTATGTCGAGGGTTCCGGATGCCTATCGCCCATTTTTTATTATCGGGGCCTTTTCCTAAAGCATACAAATCTCCTCCCGCATTAACAAGGACTCTGCGTATTCCTTCTTTTTTCAAAATTTCTACAGCTTTATCCACGGCATATCCCTTGGCAATTCCTCCCAAATCAATTTCCATTCCCCTTTTCTTAAACTTAACTAAATTGCCTTCTAACATTATATCTTTATAGCTAACTAAAGATGCAGCCTCTTTTATCGCTTGCGGTGAAGGAAGTCTCTTCTCTCTTCCTGCTCTCCTCCACAAATCGAGTAGAGGCTTACAGGTAATATCAAAGGCTCCTTCTGTTAACTTAGAAAAATTTATCGCTTTTTTAATAACTTTCAAGGTAAAGGGAGAAACCCTATTCTCCCCTTGACGGTTTAGAATAGAGATTTCACTATTTATTTTGTAGTTATTCATTAAAGCATCTACTTCTTTAACTATATTGAAAGCTTTCTCAACTGCCTTTTCATCAAAAGGGATACTGGTAATCTCTACTGTTGTATCCATAATTATTTCGGTATGTTTAAAGGGTTTAACTTTCCCTCTTCTCTCCACTTTTAAGATTAAGGGAATAAAGATAATCAAAAAGATGGCTAAAACTGAGAGAACCAAAAAGGTAGATTTTTTCCTTGAGGGCAACGTTTTCTCCTTTATTAAAGAATCTTAAGTATTGTCCATCTTTACAGGATAGAGAGAAAACGCTAAATGTCAACTCACCCATCAACTCTTTCACCCATTATCCCATACACTTGACTATACTGAAAAAAATTGATAGATTATATTAGCTTTAATAGAGCTCTATTATCCTCGCCCTATAAAATGCCTTCCCTGGAAGAGATAAAGGATAGACAGAAAGGGGAAATAGTATAAGATAGATAAAAAGTATAGATTATACGAGCAATCATATAGGGAGAGAACAGGAATCAAAGAAAAAAACGCTAAAAATTATTAAGACTATCTTAAAAGAGATAAAAGGAGAATAAATGAGAAGAAAAAAATTGAAAATAGTATGGATAACAGTTTTAATAGCAGGAATAATTATTGTGGGCATAGGAAACATAAATTCAAAGGCTAAAGGAATAGAGCCAATGGTCTTAAAGTTAGGACATGTCGTTCCTACATCCCATCCCTACCATTTAGGAGCGGTTAAGTTTAAAGAACTCATTGAAAAGAGAACGAAGGGAAAGATTAAAATTGAAATTTATCCTGCAGGACAATTAACTCCCGGTGAGCGTTCCTTAATTGAACAGATGCAGCTCGGACTTTGCGACCTTACGGTCACCGCTACCGGTCCGGTAAGTGGTTTTATGGAGAATATGATGGTTGTGGACCTTCCCTTTCTTTTTCGCAGTTATGAGCACGCTCATAATGTATTGGACGGTATAGTAGGAGATGAGCTCCTGGAACAGTTAAAAGAGGTGGGAATAAAGGGTCTTGCTTTCTGGGAGAATGGTTTTCGAAATATCACCAATAGCGTAAGACCCATAAACTCAGTTAATGATTTAAGGGGATTAAAGATACGGACTATGGAAAATCCTGTGCATCTTGATTCCTTTAAAGATCTCGGGGCAAATCCTACTCCTATGTCCTGGCCTATCTATACAGAACTGCAAACAGGTGTAATCGATGGACAGGAAAATCCTCTCCCCATTATTTATGCTTATAAGTTCTGGGAAGTGCAAAAATACTTAGCCATAAGCGAGCATTTTTACTCTCCCGCCCCCATTTTGATGAATTTAAAAAGATATAACTCCTTACCTTTAGAAACTCAAAAAATTTTTTTAAGCACAGCAAAAGAGGTGGCTCATTATGAGAGAGCTCTTATAAAAGAGCAGGAAAAAAAATATACCAAAATTATGAAAAAGTATTTCAAGGAGGTTACCTATCCTCCCAGGAAAGAATTTAGAGAAGCTGTGGAGCCTGTTTATAATAAATGGTTATCCAGACACTCCGATTGGAAAAGATGGATTGAAATAATAAAAGAGACAGAACAGGAATAACAAATATGAAAATAGGGCAAAAAATTACAAATTTTGTAGAAGAATTAGCTAAATTGGCAGTAGGAATCTCTCTTTTGGTAATAGTTGTTATCGCAGGACTGCAAATTTTTTGCCGTTTTATATGGAAAATCCCTTTAATCTGGTCTGAAGAATTACTGCGCTACCTGTTTATCTGGACATCTTTCCTGGGAGCAAGTTTGGCTCTTAAATATGGAGAGCACATTGGTCTTGAATTCTTTAAATCAAGCCTTCCTGAAAAATCAAAGCAGATCTTAACCTTCATAAATGAAAGTCTCATCATCATTTTTTTAGTGGTTATTATTAAAGAAGGGGCCTATTTAAGTATATTTAATCTAAGTCAACTCTCCCCGGCGATGCGCATTCCTATGGGGTGTATATACCTATCAATACCTTTTGCAGCTCTCCTGATGGCAATAGAATGTCTAAATTCAATTGTCAATGAATTTAGAAAAAGGGAATAAACTGCTATGTATTTATTGCTTATCTTTCTACCTTTCTTGATTATGGGTTTACCCATCGCCTTCGTTATCGGGTTAACTTCTCTGTTTTTTTTCCTCATCAAGGATATACCTTTAGTAATTCTTGTAAATAGAATGTTTGACGGTGTGGATTCTTTTATTCTGCTTACCATTCCCCTGTTTATACTGGCAGGTAGCATTATGAATGCTGGAGGAATGACAGATAGATTGATTCGTTTTTCTAAACTCCTCATTGGTCGCACTCGTGGTGGTTTAGCTCTGGTAAATATCG
>JAYEHT010000304.1:0-7035 GCA_034659655.1 Candidatus Aerophobota bacterium
GAGGAGTCTATCCTATGAAGAGATGAAAAATAAAGTTCTTTCAGAATTAAAACGCCATTTCCGTCCGGAGTTTCTAAATCGTTTAGACGAGGTAATTGTCTTTCATGCTTTAAGCAAGGAGGAGATAAAAAAAATTGTTGATCTGATATTAAAAGAAGAGAAAAAATTATTAGAAGAAAAAGAGATAGATTTGGGGGTTACTGAGAAAGCAAAGGATTTAATTGCTAAAGAAGGATACGACCCGGATTTTGGAGCGCGTCCCCTTCGTAGGTCTATTCAAAGGCTGATTGAGGATCCTCTTTCAGAGGAAATCCTGCAAGGTAAGTTCAAAGAAGGAGATAAGGTAATAGCGGACATAAGGAACGGGAATATCATCTTTAATAAGAAGAAAAAATTGAAACAAAAGAATGGTAACCGCAAGCCTTAGCTTACCCCTCAGCAAACTTAAGGTCAGAAGATGATAAAGAGGATTTTCCCCCTCTGTAATTTAAAGGAGGGGTTTTTTATTAAAAGAGCGGTAGGAATAGGATTGGTTGTTTTCTCTATTTTAGCCTTTAATCCTTTACATTTAAAAGCTCAGGATTTTTGTGCTATTACAGATATTCAAATAAGGGGAAATCAACATATCAAAGAGAGCAAGATTAAGAAGGTAATTAAAAGTAAGGCGGACGAGAGTTTTTCAGAAGCAAAGATAAAGGAAGATATGCAAGCTATTTATGATATGGGTTATTTTTCCCGGGTTAAAGTTTTCAGAGAAGATGTGAAAGAGGGGTTGATACTTATATTTAAAGTTAAAGAAAATGAAGAAATTGCCCAAATCGAATTTAAGGGAAGAGAAGAGAATATAAGAAAAGTAAAGAAGCTGATCACTTTTAAGCCAGGAGATTTATGGAACTTTAAAAAGGTGAGAGAAGCAAGAGAAAGGATTTTGAAATTTTTCCTGAAGAGAGGCTTTTTCCTTGCTTCTGTAGATATTTTCCGAGAGAGGTTAGAAGAAAATAGGTGTAAAGCTGTTATTGAGTTTGAACCGGGTAAAAATTTTTTTATTTCGGAAGTTAAAATAGAAGGGAATAAGATTTTACCCCGAGAAAAGATCGCAGGAGAGCTAAAAATAAAGAGAAATAAACTTTTTATCCCTGATCAGCTTGATAAAGGGATAGATAGAGTGCGAGATCTGTATGAAGAAAGGGGATACATTTATGCGCGCATTGAATCGGATTTAAAAATTGATGAAGAGAAAGGCAGGGTAAAAGTTATTATTGATATAGAGGAGAATACTCTGGCAAGGGTAGGGGAGATAACATTAGAAGGGGAGAATATCTCTTCCAAAGAAAGAATATTGAAGCATACTTTCATAGTGAAAAAAGGAGATATATTTAATATAAAGAAAATCCGAGAAAGTTGGCGTAGAACTTATAATCTCGGTTTCTTTGAAAAAGTGGAGATTAAACCTGTCCCTACCTCTTCCCCAGCTATAGTGGATTTGGTGGTTGAGGTAAAAGAGATAGAGCGAAAGGGGAAGCTGCTTTTAGGAGTGGGTTACAGTGCTAATTCTGGCTGGCAAGGAAATATACAAATATCAAAAGATAATCTCTGGGGAGAGGGAAAAAAAATAGGGGTTGATTGGGAATTTGGAAAAGATAAGAGTAACTATGATGTAGATTATCTGGATAGATGGTGGCAGGATACCTCTACCAGTGTCCGCATTAACCTTTATAATAAAGAGCGCAGGTATGAGGATTATGAAAAGGAAGAGAGAGGAGGAAAGCTAAGTTTGGGATTTCCGGCAGGAAGATATACTCAGCTTTTTTTAAATTTTAAGAATGAAAATGTGGAGGTTACTCAGAAAGGGGATTCTTTACCAGAAGGTCTTGAAGAAGGAATAAAGCTTGGAAGGAGCCTTGGGTTTAAGTGGCAAAAAGATACCCGGGTAAGAGACGAAGCTTTTAACTCTTATAAAGGTTCTTATACTTCTCTTTCTTTAGAGGAAAGCGGAGGTTGTTTAGGAGGGGATATTGATTTTGTCAGTTACGGAGCTGAATGGAGAGGATATTTTCGAAAGGGCAGTCTCTGGAACTTTCCTATTTTAGCCTGTCGGTTGCAGGGGAAATTGGGCGAGGACCTCCCTTATACAGAAAAATTCAGTGTGGGCGGTCAGCATAGTTTGCGGGGATATGAATATGGTGAGTTTGAGGGAGATAAGCTGCTTCTTGGAAATCTGGAATTGAGGTTTCCTTTAAGTAAGGATTTTATGGCTTTACTCTTTGTTGATAGTGGAAGGATGTGGAATGAAGATTCCGGAATGAAATTTTTCAAAACAGGTTGGGGCCTGGGAGTAAAAATTAGGAGTCCCTTAGGTCCTATCCGCATGGATTATGGAATAAGAGAGGATAAAAAGGGAAAGTTTTACTTCGGAATAGGGGAAGGATTTTAATGAGAATTACAGGGGGAAGAGCCGGAGGAAAAAAGATAAACTCTCCGAGAAATAGCTTCACACGAGCCCTACTTTCTCGGATAAGAAAGTCCCTTTTTGATATTTTAGGAGAGAAGATTAAGGAAAGCAGATTCTTAGACCTTTATGCAGGGTCGGGAGCGGTGGGTATTGAAGCGCTGAGCAGAGGAGCAAAAAGGGTAGTTTTTGTGGAGAAAAGTGCTGCTTGCGTAAGGATAATAAAGGAGAATCTTTTTCTTTGTGGTTTTTATTCCTTCTCTACAATATGGCAGAAGGACGTTCTCTCTTTTCTCCCTCTTCTTCTTGAGGAGGAAGAATTTGACTTTATTTTTGTTGCTCCTCCTTATTATAAAAATTTGCAAAATAGAACTCTGGATATATTAGAAGAAAAAGATTTAATTAAAACCGAAGTTATAGTGCAGTATTCGCCTCGAGAAAAGCTTAACTTTTCCCGAAAAAATATTAAAGTAAAAAGAGAAAAAAGATACGGAGATACGATTTTAGCTTTCCTTTCGGATAAAAAGCAGAGGTGGTAATAATAAATTGAACCTGATAGAAAAAGTAAGAGAATTACCGGATAAACCGGGGATTTATGTTTTAAAAGGGAAGGGGGGAGAGGTTATATATGTGGGCAAAGCTATCTCCCTGAAAAAGAGGGTCCCTTCCTATTTTCAAAAGGGAACCTCCTCCCCCAGGATAGATTCTCTTAGATCTCGCGTTTCAGATCTTGAATGGCTGGTTACCGATTCTGAAGCGGAGGCTTTTTTATTAGAATCTAATTTAATAAAACATTATCGTCCCCGGTATAATATTCGTCTTCGTGATGATAAATCTTATCCTTATATTAAACTTACTACTTTTGAGCCTTTTCCTCGCCTTTTTTTAACTCGAAATCCTGAGGAAGATGGCTCTCAATATTTTGGTCCTTACACTGATGTGAAGGCAGCCAGGAAAATTTTGTATCTTCTTCACCGTTTTTTTCCTTTAAGGAGGTGTAAAGGAAAGTTTAAATTTAAAGAAAAACCCTGTCTTAATTATCACATAAAGGAGTGCAGTGCTCCCTGCGTGGGGAAAATTAGCCAAAGTGATTATTCATTACTGGTAAAGGGTGTCTCTCTTTTCCTTCAAGGACATTATGAGGCTCTATTGTCCAGACTAAAAGAAGAGATGTTGCAAGCTTCTCAAGAAGAAGAGTTTGAGCGTGCAGCAAAGATAAGAGATTGCATCAGAGGTATTCAGCGAATTAGCCAAACTCAAAAGGTGACCTCTTTCCCAGGGGAAGATAAGGATTTAATCGCCTCTGTGGTAGCGAGAGAGAAGGTATGTATTTTAGTTTTTCTTATCCGCGAAGGGAAGATTGTGGAGAAGAAACAGTTCTTTTTTATAATAGGAGAGGAAGATAAAGAGGGGGAGATGCTATCTTTTTTTATTCACCATTATTATGCTAAAACTTCTTTTATCCCTCAGGAAATTCTTATACAGAGTGAGATACCTGAGCTTGGCAAAATAACCGAATGGTTTCTTCAGAAAAAAGGGAAAAAGGTTAAGTTGACAGTTCCTAAAAGAGAAAAAAAAGCGGAGTTAATGGAATTAGCAAAAAAAAATGCTTACCTTGTTTTGCGCCGAGAAAGGGAGAAAAACAAAAGAAGAGCTTTGTGGGAGCTTAAACAGTATTTAAATTTAAAGGAAGAACCCTGGCGAATAGAAGGATTTGATATTTCCAATATTCAAGGTAAGGTTGCAACAGGTTCAGTAGTAGTATTCAGGGAAGGTAAAGCCGAAAAAGATGGGTATAGAAGGTTTAAGATTAAGAATGTAAAAGGGATAGATGATTTTGCTATGCTTTCCGAGGTGATTTACCGTCGTTATCGAAGGTTGGTAAAAGAAAAACTTCCTCTTCCTCAATTGATTTTAGTAGATGGAGGGAAGGGGCAGGTCTCCTCCTGTGTAAAAGTGCTTAAGGAATTAAACCTGGAGCATATTCCCCTGATTGGTTTAGCAAAGGGATTCGAAGAGGTTTATCTTCCTTATCAATCTCTTCCTCTCTCGATCTCCCGGGATTCAGCTGCTTTGAAACTATTACAAGAAATCCGGGATGAAACTCATCGATTTGCTCGATCTTATCATATAAAAAGACGGAGAAAAAGAATTAAGAGCTCTTTTTTTGATGGTATTCCCGGGATTGGAGAGAGGACCAAAAAGCTCCTCTTGACACATTTTAAATCTATTAGCGAGATAAAAAATATAGATGAGCTAAAAAAGATTCCCGGGATTGGGGAGAAAACCGCCAGGAAGGTTCTTGAGTATTTAAATGAAAATGCAGGATTAAAGGATTAGAGGATTAAAAGGCAGGATTAGAGGGAAGAGAAGCAAGATTAAGGAAGAAAAACCAGGACTACAGGACTAAAAAACAGGATTTTATTGATAAATTTTTCTTGCATAATAAGATGATAGTATTATAATAAAAAAGATGAAAAGCAAAATTGTTATAAGTGTAATTTGCGTCTTCCTTAATTCTTCTTTCTTAATTTTTGATCTAATATAAGAGGGGTTTTAAATGATTGGGAAAATTTTCAGCAAGATTCTTGGCACAGAACAACAGAGAAATATAAAGAGGCTTACGCCTCTGGTTAATAAAATTAATGGTTGGGAGAAGGAAATTGCATCTCTTTCCGATAGAGCTTTACAAGATAAGACAGATGAATTTAGAGGGAGATTAAAAAAAGGTGAAGGTTTAGACGATATTCTTCCTGAAGCTTTTGCTGTTGTTCGTGAGGCAGCAAAGAGAACTATAGGTCTTCGGCCTTACGATGTCCAGCTAGTAGGAGGAATAGTTCTTCATCAGGGAAAGATAGCAGAAATGGCTAATGGAGAAGGTAAAACTCTTGTAGCTACTTTACCTGCTTATCTTAATGCATTAAGTGAAAAAGGGGTGCATATAGTTACGGTGAATGATTATTTAGCTCGAAGAGATAGGGATTGGATGGGCCCGATTTATGAATTTTTGGGATTATCGGTGGGAGTTATTCAAAATGGGATGGATAATACAAAAAGGAAAGAGGCTTACCAATCTGATATTACTTATGGCACCAATAATGAGTTTGGTTTTGATTATCTTCGGGACAATATGGCTTTTCGGATAGAGGACCGGGTTCAAAGAACATTCACTTTTTCATCAGAGGATGAGGAAAAAGAGAAAAAAAAGTTTAATTATGCTATAATGGATGAGGTTGATAGTATTCTTGTTGATGAGGCAAGAACGCCTCTTATTATTTCCGGTCCTGCAGAAAAATCCACCGAGCTTTATTACCAGATTGACAGAATAGTTCCTCTTTTAAGGAGAGGTGAGGAGAAGAAGGACGGGAAAGAAAAAGATTACGATTACGAAATAGACAGAAAAGATCAAACAGTAGCCCTTACAGAAAAAGGAGTTGCCAGTGTAGAAAAATTATTAAGGGTAAATAATCTTTATCAGGAGAATATAGATCTGGTTACCCATGTTCATCAGGCAGTCCGTGCTCATGAACTCTTTAAAAGGGATAAAGATTACCTGATTAAGGATGGGGAAGTGGTGATTATAGATGAATTTACAGGGAGATTAATGCCGGGAAGACGCTGGAGTGACGGATTGCATCAGGCGGTAGAGGCAAAAGAGAAGGTGAAGATAAGAAATGAGAATCAGACTTTAGCTACCGTTACTCTTCAAAATTACTTCAGGATGTACGATAAATTATCAGGGATGACGGGAACAGCAATTACCGAAGCCCCAGAGTTTAAAAATATCTATAATTTAGATGTAGTAGTAATTCCCACTAATGAACCTGTGAGGAGAGAAAACCTTTCTGATAAAATTTATCAGAAAGAGAAAGCAAAATTTGAGGCTGTTATTAAGAATGTAGAGGAACTTTACAAAAAGGGAAAGCCTGTTTTGGTGGGTACGAGGTCGGTTGAAAAATCGGAGACTTTAAGTAAAATGCTCCGAGAAAAAGGGGTTCCCCATACTGTGCTTAATGCAAAGTATCATGAGAAGGAGGCTCAAATTGTGGCTCAAGCAGGGCAGAGACGGGCGGTAACCATAGCTACCAATATGGCAGGGAGAGGAACAGATATCAAATTAGGAGAAGGAGTACAGGAGCTTGGTGGGCTGTTTGTGATAGGAACCGAGCGTCACGAATCTCGGAGAATCGATAATCAGCTCCGAGGAAGAGCGGGTCGACAGGGAGCCCCTGGCAAAAGTCAATTTTATGTCTCCTTAGAGGATGAATTGATGAAATTATTCGGTTCGGAGAGGATCGCCTCTATGATGAACAGATTAAAAGTGCCTGAAGATCAACCTATTGAACATCCCTGGATAAATAAAGCTTTAGAGAGAGCTCAGGAGAAGGTTGAAAGAAGAAACTTTGATATAAGAAAACATCTCCTGGAATACGATGATGTAATGAATAAACAGAGAGAGGTAATTTATAGAGAAAGAAAAAAAGTTCTCCAGGGGAAAGATTTAAAGAAAGATGTTATGGAGATGATAGAAGATACTGTGGATGAAGTAGTGAATCTGTATGCTGAGGAAAAGATTAGACCTGAAG
>JAYEHT010000305.1:0-6918 GCA_034659655.1 Candidatus Aerophobota bacterium
GCTTTAATGAGGATAGCTCCCATCTACATATTAAACCTCTATTGCCGGGATAATCTAAAGATAGCTGTAATCCCTCATTGCAACCCCAGACTGATTTCCCTCCTCTCATTGCACCACCAAAAAATGTAAAGCGTTCCTTTGATGAATGAGCAAGTTTTTGCTTCTCTGTAGGTTGATAAATTTTAGAAAGGTCAATTTTCATTTTTAGGTCTCGGCACTGCTGATATTATCTTGATATCTAAATCACCGGAGAGCTTTTGTTCAATTTTATCTTTCCACCTACCTGGAGCTCGATTTTTAAGAAAGAATTCTACCGCTCTTTGATTGCCTTCTCTGATATTTTTTATAAGTTGAACCTCGGCCATATCGATTAAACTTTCTTCTATCTCTTTACACTTCTGGTCAAACTCTTTCTCCTTACGCCATCGATAATAAGTTTGTCTTGATATGCCTACGGCATCACAAGCTGCCGTAATATTGCAACCTTTTTTCTTATAGACTTCAAAAAATTGTCGCTTCTTTGTCACATTTGTAACATTCTCATTTGATTCCATTTAATTTCTCCATTAGTCTCTTTTTCTTTTCTCTCTATTACGAGACTTCACTAATATCTAAATCAAGGTCTTTATCTAAATCCGTATCTAAATCCAAATCAAAATTATCCTTTAAACAAATTGCATGTTTTATCTCTACTTCCCCGATTTTTTTATGAGCAAATGTAAACATCTTTATTTCCTTAACTCCTATTAAAGCTAAAATCTTTTTATAAATTTTCATTGTTTTTCCACTAGTAACGATGTCGTCCACCAGTAAAACTCGTTTAAAATTCTTCTTTTTTTCTATCTTTAGCCTCTTCTTTTCTTCCTCTAATATCAACGGATAATAATTGTGCTTACTAGGTCTCTTGTATTCTGGAATAAATATTATATCCTTTTTGCAAATTTCCTGGACGTTGTTTTCCTCAATTCCAGAACTCGGAATTCCTACACTTGTATTACACCCGAGTATTTCAGTCATACATTCCACAATTATCCTGAATTCCTCCATGCCATGTCCAAAAAATTTAAAGTTATAGACAGCGGGATTGAAATCCTTGCCAAAGAAATGATTTGCCTTAGGGGTATAATCAAAGATAAAATAAATCCCGGTTCTCTTATTTTTCTTCACAATGTATAACATCAATCTTCTTCCCCCTTTTTCTTGCATAATCTATCGTATATTTTGTTCCCCTTGATTCCCCATCCCAAAATGCTATCACCTTATCCGCATAGTCCACTATCTGTTTGTTTCTCATTAAAGGAGCTTCTCTTTTGTACCTGGCATAATTTGGTTTGAATATTATCTCTTTAATTTTATGCTCATCAGCAAATTTTTCTGCTAAAGTATCTGCGCCCTTTGACCCTCCAGAGATAATTTCCTCTATTTTATATTTTATTAAAGCTGATTTCATTAACCTATAATTTTTAAAACCTCGACTCCCTATCACAGCTAATTTCATTTTAATTTCTTAGCTTTCTTTCCTGTAAACTTTTCCCACCTATTCAGTATAACTTCTCCATAAATGGGTTCTATCTCAATAACTCTTGCCCTTCTTTTCATTATCTCGCAACCAATTAAAGTGCTCCCCGAACCTCCAAATGGATCCGTCACTATCCCATTTCTTGGTGAAAGTATTTTAATGTAAGGCACCAAAATCTGAACTGGCTTCGTGCCGAAGATAATACTTTGCCCACTGGATTTTCCGGTCTCAGCCGAATGCGTGATATGGTCAGTAGCTTTTGCCCATTTAGTGCCTTTACGCCGGTCCCAATAACTATCTCCTTTTTGCCCGTAAATAATAACTTCATTTGTGTCTAATAATTTTTGCCCTTTCTCTTTTAAGTAATTATCTAATTCCTCCTCATATTCCTCATTCAATACTCCCTTGCCTGCTAATGGTGCAATATCGTATTTGTTGAAGAACATATATTTTCTTGAGAATCCTTGACAGCGATTTTTCAAATGCCAAATAATCATATTTTTTATCTTCCAATATTTCTCCATTGCTTTCCATAACGAGACAATATTTCTCCAGTTCTCGAAGACCATTATATTGGCTCCTTTTGGATTCTGGTAATCATTTGCTATTGATAACCACTGCGCATACTCTGGCACTCCGCCTCTCTTCTCTACTCCCAAGTAACTCCTCTGGGCTCTGTAACCAAATCCGTTCTTTGTTTTGGTGTAACCTTTGAATCGTCCTTTCCCATCTGTTTTACCTGTGCTTAGATAAACCTTATCCTTTTTTAATTTTGCTCCATTCTTGGTATTAACTCTTCTTGCCCGCTGTGTATATGCTAATTTATACGGAGGATCCGTCAGGAGGTAATCGGTTCTCTCATCCCCCAGTAATTTCTCCCAATTTTCTCGGTCTATGCAATCACCTATGATTAATCTATGGTTTCCTAACTGCCACATATCTCCCTCATTTACTCTCCCTTCCCCCTTCTTTAAAACTTTCTCAAGTTCTTTTTCTACATCAAAATTCTCGTCTATATCCAATTCAAAAATGTCATCGAGTTCTCCGTTCTCAAATCCCACATCTGTAAGTAAATCTTCATCAAAATTTGCTAACAAATCAAAATCCCAGCTACCTGTATTTTTCGAAAGTCTTAGGCAAAGCTCTCGTTCTTTTTGCAAATCAGGGATATTAAGATAAACTACCGGCACCGATTTATAATCTAATTTTTTATAAATTTTGTACCTTTGATGTCCCCCTATAATTATTCCTTCTCTTTCTTTTGCTCTATTCACAATAATAGGGTCAACTACCCCAAATTCTAAAATTGATTTTTTCAAATCTTCCGCCTCTTTTTCACTCATCTGTTTTGGATTATACTCATTCGGCTTTAAATCTTTTAACAGTGTATATTCAATTTTTAGCTTTTCCATTATAGAACTCACCCCCACTATATATTTTAGTTCGCTGCCTACACAAACCTCATGTTGTTATTCTTTTCCAATATCCGGCTTTATTTTTTCACCTTCAGTAGTTCTTTTCACAGTGTTAATAAAAAATATTTTCTTTTTTTATTCTCCCTCTATTATGTTTTTTCTATGCTCTATTTATGCTCTTTTTTCAATTTCTTTTTATATAGCTCATTTAACTAAAAGTTCTTCAAAAATTCCGAATGGAGAAAGGAGAAAATCAGACTCATCATTTCTTTTTGTTCAGTTTTTTCTCTTCATGTTCTTCGATAGAAGCAAGTTTTACTCCTCTCTTCAAGATTTTCTCTTCGGAAAATGATTTCTTCCAGGATTCTTCTTGGATTTTCTTAATTGTCTCCTGATTATCTCTAGCGTAATCCCAGTTTAAGAAAATATATCTTATCAGCCGTACTTTATTGAATCGGTCAACAATGACGTAGGTTATTTTATTGCCTAATTTATCTGATTTACTTACATCAGCTGTTATCTCTCGCGGGCAAGGAGATGTACTGATATCCTCGAACGCATCAACCATAGCTACCTCATTTTCCTTAGAATCTGTGAAAGAGGAAGCAATTATTGCGAATGCATCTTCCACCTCGTTAACCACTGTGATATATTCCACTTTTTTTATTTCATCGCCTAATTCTGACAAGGATGCAGTGTGAAAAAATCCTTTTAATTTTTCTATTTCCGGTTTAAAATTAGGATGTTTTTTTAGCCAATCTAAAGTTTCCCCTTTTATCTCTAATAATCTTTCTCTATCAAATATTGGGGCCGCTATCTGATTATTGATACATCCTCTTCTGCGACATTGACCGTCCTTATCCTTTGAACAACCAACAATTGCGCGGTTCAAATCTTCTATTAAATTTGCTTGTCTGATAGCCTCAAACCAGAGTGCCAAACTTGTAGTATCATCAATTACGCCTTCGTTCTTAAAAATTACATCTTTCATTCTTTTTACCTCCATTTATATTTTTTGTGTAAACTCTACCTACCTTCCCCCTCTATATATATCCTTTATCTTGCCCTATTTATGCATACTTATTCAGCCTCCATTAATCCACCCTTTTTAATTTCTCTTTAATCAAAATACCCCTAACCTTTATTAAGTTTTCAGACAGAAATAAGGAATGGCAAAATTATGGGCTCACTGGAGAGGGTTTATAATATAGAGGCTTTACGAATTTCGATAGGTTAAAATTGCAGGTATATCTTTTTATTCCAAGTAATCAAATCTACATTCCTCTTTTTTTAATATTAGCCTCTCTCCCCCTTGTTTCCCAAACCTATTTTTAACAAAGTGTATTTCAATCTCTGGTTCGTCTGCTTTTAGTTCTTCTTGTTTTTTTACCCATAAACATATTCCTACATCAATCAAGTATTCTATATCTCCACTTTCCTTAAAGATTGCCAGAGTAGGTCCCTTCTCGGAATTTTTCCCTTTAGGATAATACTCCCTTGCTATGAAGGAAGTAAAAATAACTGGAATATTTAAATCTCTTGCTATGTGAGATAAAAGTTCTGCTTTTAAAATGGTTTTTTCTCTTATATCTATTCTCTCAATGCCTTTTGATAACCTTAAAGCTTGTAAACTATCCAATATAAAGACTGGGTGATGCTCACCTTCCACCTTTAACCTAAACTTTATTCCCTGAATAATATCTTTTAGCTTCTCAGCTATATAATCAGGGGTCATTTCAAAAATCCGTCTATATTTAAGTATTTTAGGTTGGTTATATCTAAGTTCTTTCATAGAGTCCAACCCTTCTTTTTTTACCGTTCTTTGAATTAATCTATATGCTGGCTCTTCAGTTAAAAAATAAACTGTAGGGATTTTCTCTTTAGCTAAACTATCAGCTAACTGATTCAAAATGGTAGTCTTGCCCACCCCTGGTATCCCAGCTAAAGCATATAATCCAGGAAGAAGTCTGTTAGGTAAAAACTTTTCTAAAAAATTAAATTCAGTTGGTATTTGGATAGCTTGCTCTTTTAATTTTAAATAGTCCTCTATCATTATATCTATTGTGTCTATTAGGGGAGGGAATAAGTCAATAGCTTGAGCCTTCTCCATCAACCCCATAATTCCATCTATGCCTTGCTTTTGTAACAACTCATTAGGGTCTTTGGCCCCTTTAGGATATATTACCTCTCGTAACGTAGAATAGGGATATAATTCCTTTGATAAGTTCCCCTTATATCTCCTGCCCGTCTCATCATTATCTAAAGCAAATAGTAAATGGTTAAATTCCTTTAATCCCTCTATCCGTTTTTTAGAGGGTTGCCCCAGTAAAGCTATTGCTTTAACCCCTGCCATATCAAAGCTCATAGCATCGTATAACCCCTCGCATATTGCCCATTCCTCATTATCTTTGCTCTCCTCATTTGGAGATTCATTATACCATAAGGGTAAAGTCCCCCTCAGGTTCAGCTTAGTATCATCTCTTTTATCTCTATCTATAAAGTCCTCAAATTGCATTGTAACTACATTCCCCTTCTCATTCCTAATAGGAAAGGTTAAAAAACAATACCTTGTTTTATCCTTAGCCCAACTATTATCTTTGATTCCCTCTAACCTCTGAGTATCTCCCTGCATAATAAAACCTATACTATATCGCTTTATATCATCTATTTTTAAGCCTCTCCCCTCAAGATATTCTCTACCTGTTTCAGCTAAACTTATTGCCTCCCCATATTTAGGATCATCAAAGTCACCTTCTAATAAAGTTAAAAAATAAGCATTTAGCCTTGAAGTTAGAAAGTCAAGGGTAACACGAGAAATTCGTTTTTTAAATCTCTCTTGTTTATATTCTTTATCTGTTATTATCTTATAAAAAGTTTCAAATTTATAGCTCGCACCACAGCCAAAGCAATGATATTCTATCTGATTATGGTAAGAATTATACCAAAGCCTTGCTGAAGGTTTTCGTTCGCTATGGAATTGACATAACATCAATCCCCTATTGTTAACCTCAATCCCAGCTTTTCTAATTTTACTAATAGCCTCTTGTAAATTTTGCACGTTGAATCTCCTAATTTTTATTTTTTTTATAGGTTTAGGGAAGGGGGAATTACTAAAAATTCCCCCTTCCTCCTATAAGATACTTTTAGTATCTATAAGTGATTTTAAACCCTTTACTGCTCTATATCTTCAGGGGCATTTTGCACCCAAATTATTACTTTTACCCCCCATTTTGCACCCAAATTATTACTCTCGTTTTTAAATATTTATGGCATTCTTTTTCTTTTCCAAAATTTCCCCTAAATTCTTGTCTAATTCTTTAATACGGGGAATATAAAGTTTTAAATTACTCTCATAAACTTTCCTCGGAGATAAGTCTTCTAGTTTATTCAAAGAAGGTTCCAACTTACTTATGATTTTATCCCTTATTAAAGTAGGCAGAACTTCCTTTACAAAAGCCTGGTAATTCCTTTGCCTTCTGCTATGTCTTAAATAAGCTCTGTTGATATAAACTTTGATTTTCTGGGAGATAACTTTATACCTTTCTGTATTCAAATGAGAATTCCCTGTTTGCCTAAAAATATAGTTCCTAAATTCCTCTGTCGCTACTGAGTAACCCCCGGATATTGCTAAAGCCTTGAGAGGGAAAGGAAAATAACCCCTATTAAAAAGCTTTTGTCTTTCCTGTTTATTATGCAATTTTTTATCTTCAGCAAAATATCTAATACACCCTACATACTTAGGATTGATACTAAGAATGTATTTACTACCCTTTTCTTCAATGTTAAATATAAAATTTCCTATTGCTCCTTTTAGTTTTGACTTCCCTCTCCCTACAACCCTATAGCTAAGCCATCTCAACGAATTCAAAATTTTTTTAACTTGTTGGTAAGCCTCTTTCTGTTCAGAGGTTTTACCAATATAGTAAACAGCCCTTTCTTTAGGCAGCTCCGTCTCAAACCACTTCTTTTGCAAGTAAACTTCCC
>JAYEHT010000306.1:0-6908 GCA_034659655.1 Candidatus Aerophobota bacterium
AAGCATGTTTATATTCCTGGAAAAAATTAAAAAAGGTGATTTGCTTAAAACAGCTACAAATAATGGTTTCACTCTTTTTTTATTTCTCAAAAAAAGACTTTAATAATCCTAAAATACCTAAATAGAAAGATAAAGCTAAACAATTCTTATGTGTTACATAATGTTTTCTATATAAAATATTGATATTAAATAATTTGAGGATTTTCTCTTAACAATTACTTTAAGATTAAAACTATTTATAAGGACGTCCAACTTTGACATTTTTTAGGAATATACTACTATTATCTGAGAATTCAGGAGTTAGAATAAAAAACAGTAAAAAATCATTACTACAAAGGATTGTTCAATTGTGTGCCTTAAGCGATGATGCGTTAAATAAAAAATTAAAAGATGAGAAGAAAGGTGATAAATTCACCTCTTCCGAGATCTTAAGAGATGATTTTAAACTCTCCCTAAGAGGATATAATCGCCAGGAAGTAGATAAATTCTTAGCTAAAATAAAAGAAAATTACCACCAGTTGCTTGAAAGAAATAGGATATTGTTTAAGGAAGTAGAAAACTTAAAAAAAGAACTTAATAAATATAAAGAGAAAGAAAGTAGAATTGAGGAAGCTTTAATTTCCGCGCAGAGAAGCGCCCAATTAATTAATGAAAGTAGCAGTGAAAGAGCTAAATTAATTGTCAAAGAAGCTGAAGTAAAAGCAAAAAAAACAATAGAAGATGGGGAGAAGGAATATAATGAGTTAAAAGAGGAAATAACAAGCTTGAGGAGACAAAAAAGACTTTTTCTTACTAAATTAAAGTCTTTAATTAAAGCCCACTCTGAATTGTTAGAATTTTACGAAGATAAATTACTCAAAGAAAGCACTGAAAAAGAGGTTAAAACCTCGTTCCCTTCTCCTGAAGATAAAGAAGGAATCACCTTTGAAGAAGAATAAATTCAATTTTTATCTCCCCTACCCTCTTTCCATGTAGATCAAGGTTTGCATAACTTCCCTGGCCTATACCCTGCACTTAAAGCCTCTTCTCTTATATGAAATATAATCTTGTTTTTGGAAGAGATTCTCCGGGCTCTCCTGCAACCAGGATGATGAAACCAACCGGATTTATTGCTTGCCACATAATACGGTTCTTCTCTATTCTCCCTTGCGAGAACCATATCCTCTTCTTCGATAAACTCATAGTTTAAAGGGATGAGGAGTTTCTGGCAAGCTCTTTTACTTAAAGCATCCAGGGAAACAAAAAGATAAGGTGCCAGATTTTCAGATTGCCCAACTCTCATCAAGCTAAAGTGTGCTCCTGTTATCAAAGCCCCTACCCTACCCCGTGAATCTTTCGCCAATCGTCCCCAGGCAGGAATAGAGGTAGATTTTTTGCCTGCAGGTTCCTGAACAGTAGAGACTCTGTATCTTCTTCGAACTCCCAGCTTATCTATAAAGGAAAGGGTTTTCACAGATACGAATCTACCCCCCACCTGCAAATCAGAAATTCCGAAAGGTTTCCACTTCATCTCTCAATAATACCTTGCAACTCACTCCCTTTCTATAATTTATTCATACATCAACGCTTGAACAGGGTCCATTTTTGAAGCCTTATTAGCTGGATAAACTCCAAAAAAGAGTCCCACTGCTGTGGCAAACCCAAGAGCAATGAGGATAATCTCTGGCGAGATAACTGCTGAGGAAGGGGTGGACCCTGGCCCCATAGGCATTATCCTTGCTCCAATCAAAGTAAAAAGCTTTGACCCAATCCAGCCAACTGCCACCCCAACCGCTCCTCCTATTAAACACAAAAGGATTGACTCCCACAGGAATTGCCAGAGAATGTCCACTCTTTTAGCACCCACCGCCATCCGGATGCCAATTTCCCTGGTTCTCTCAGCGACCGACACGAGCATAATGTTCATAATTCCAATTCCTCCCACAAGAAGAGAAACCCCTGCAATACCCGCGAGCATGACAGTAAAGATCCCGGTAATGCTCTCCATGGTGGAAAGTATCTCCTGTTGGGAGACGATGGTGTACTCAGAATCATCCTGGAATTTCTGGTAGAGAATAGCATCGATTTGAGCCAGAGCATCATCCATACTTTCCTCATCTTTTGCCTGAGTATAGAAGCTTTGTACATATTTCGTATTGAGGAGTCTTTTTTGAGCGGTAGCAAGGGGGATAAAGGCTTGCTCGTCAAAGTTCTGGAACATTACCTGTCCTTTGGATTCCATAACCCCTACCACTCTGAATTTATGTTTTTGCAAGGGAGCATTGGGTGGATTCACCATAATATCTTTGCCTATCGGGTCTTCTCCTTCAAATAGATCTTTGGCTACTTCCTGGCCCAGAACAATTACAGTACTGAAGGTCTCAAGGTCCCGATTGACAATGAAACGGCCAGTTTGGGTATGGAAGTTAAGCACCTTCTCATACTCGGGAGTGATTCCATATACCATAATTTCCGTATTGCTGTCCTTGTACTTGAGTAAAAGATTTTCTCTCACCATAGGAACTACCCGGGTCACTGCTGGAGCTTTCTCATTAATGAGCTGTCCATCTTCTCGAGTGAACACATCAGTTTTCACTCGTCCTCTTCTTCCTGCGCGTCCCTCTTCTCTCCCGGGAGATACGGTGATAAGATTCGTTCCCAGGGATTGGATGCTTTCAGAAACCTGTTGTTGGGAACCCTGGGTGATGGCCACAATCGCTACCACTGCTGCTATTCCTATCACAATACCCAGCATAGAGAGAAATGACCTCATCCTGTTAGCCTTCAATCCATCCAGAGCACTTCGAAAACTCTCTCTTACCTCCATTATTTACTCCTCATTCCTTGCTTTATAACAATAGAGGTCTGACCACGCACATCACACATGACTATTTTCCTCCTCTCTTTCAATCAGCCCGTCTTTAAGATGGATTGTCCTCCGGGAGTGCTCTGCAACATACCTCTCGTGCGTGACTATCACGATGGTGTGTCCCTCCTGGTTGAGTTGTTGAAAAAGCTCGAGAATCTCCTCGCCGGTTGTGCTGTCAAGATTTCCCGTGGGCTCATCTGCCAGAATCAGAGAAGGCTGCATCACCAGAGCTCGGGCAATGGCAATCCTCTGCACCTCGCCACCAGAGAGCTCGTTTGGTCTATGGTGAAACCTGTGGCCAAGGCTCACTCGCTCCAGGGCTATCTGTGCTTTCTCAACCCGTTTTTTGGGCTTTACTCCTGCATAGATGAGAGGAAGTTCCACATTGCGAAGAGCTGTAGTCCGGGGAAGGAGATTAAATCGCTGGAAGACAAATCCTACCCTCCTGTTCCGTATCTCTGCCAGCTCTCTTCTTTTGAGACTGCTCACATCTTCTCCATCCAAAAGAAGTTTTCCTGAGGTTGGTGGGTCCAGACACCCGAGAATGTGCATGAGGGTTGATTTGCCAGAGCCAGATGGTCCCATCACTGCCACATACTCACCGTCTCCGACCTTCAAGCTTACCCCTCGCAGTGCCTGAACGGTTACCTTACCTACCCGGTAGTTTTTCTTGATATTAACTGTTTGAACCATTATCTTTTACCCTCAATATTATCCTCGTAGGCGGAACATCATCCCTCTACCCGGGGATCTCCGTTCTTCTTCACCCTCTCGTTTTCTCATCTCAATTAAGCCTTGCAGTCCAGTAGAGAGAACAAGTTCCCCTTCCTGGAGGCCGCTTTTTATCTCCACGTAGGCACCGTCTGAGATTCCTGCCTTCACTTCTCGGGGAGCTGGTTTCCCATCCTGAAGCACGGTGACCAAGTGCCTTCCTCCTTTTTCCTTTACTTCCTCAACTGGCAGGATAATCACATCTTTTGCTTCTGCTACCACAATATCAGCACTGGCGGTAAAACCGGATTTCAGTTTCGGGTTAGCCTCTTGAAGTTTCACTTTTACCTCAACCACCACCAGCCCCGATATGGTGGTAGTCTCAGGACAGATGGAGACAACTTTCCCCCGGAAGATTTCATCCGGATAAGCATCCACGCTCACCTTCACTCTTTGTCCTTCCCTCACCTGTGCGATATCCACTTCATCAACATTCACCTCAACAAACAGACTGCTGGTGTCAACCAGCCTGAGAATCTCCCTGGAGGAAGATAGACTTTCCCCTGCAGCCAGTTCTCCTTCCTCTACATAGACCTTGGAGACAATACCGGAAAAGGGTGCGGTGAGAACTGTATCTTTCAGTTCCTTTTCTGCCAGTGCAACTTCTAACTTTTTTTCCTTAACCTCTCTTTCTCTCCTTTGAATCTCACTGGTTGAGGCACGAGACACCCGGGCAGATTCCAGCTCCAGCTGGGCATCTTTCAGAGCATTTTCTGCCCGAACTAAAGAGACTTTTTCTTCCTCATCCTCAAATCGGGCAAGAACCTGCCCTCCTTTAACAGTATCACCTTCCTCTACCAGAAGCTCCTCGATAGTACCACTCTTACTGGCCTTCAAATCCACACTCGCCCTGGCTGAGAGAAATCCGGTGGCAGAAACGGTCCTGGTAATATCTCCTCGTTGCACGGTGATGGTTGATAGCCGGGAATCCTCTGATTTTTCACCGGATACCACAAATCTGTAGGTAAAAGCTCCCACTACTCCCACCACCACGCACGCTGTGAGAATCCACAAAAAGATTTTTTTTCTTCTCATAAAATCCTTCTCCCTATACTTTTCAGTAGCTCGGCTTTAACAACTTTGTAATCTACAAGAGCCTGAAGGTAATCTATCTCGGTCTGGATGAAGGATATCTTCCATTCTCTCATCTCCTGAGTGGTTGCAGCTCCTTCTGAGAGCATCTCCTCAATTATACGTAATGCTCTTCTCTTTTTTTCCTGAGAGAGTTTAAGTGAGGTTACTCTTTTCTCCATTCCCTTGAGCTCATAAAAATACTCTCTTACCATCCCGCAGACATCCTGTTTCAATTTCTCAAGATTCAACTTCGCTTTCTTTACTTTCTGCTCGGCGATGCGGATGTTGGTTTTGCCTTCTCCTCCATCCAGAAGAGGTATTTCCACCAGCATGCCTACCCTGTACTCTTCTTCCTCCAGGCCCGACTCGTTGTAGCTGTAATCTGCGAAGACATTAAGCGAAGGCAGGGCTTCAGCTTTACTTACGGTGCAATCAAGCTGGCACATCTTTACTGCCAGCTCCTGCTGGCTTATCTGCAGATTATTTTCCAGAGCCTGCCGGAGAGCTTCTTCCAGTTCTATGGTGAGAGAATGATACTCAGTGGATGATTTATTCTCCAGGACAATCTCCTCCTTCAAGTTTATCCCCACAAGTTCTTTGAGGTCTATCATAGATTGCAAGAGATTACTCTTTGCCTGGAAAAGAGCTTCCTCAGCCTCAATACGCTGCATCTCGGCATCCAGCACATCCAGCTGGTTTGCCATTCCTTCCTCTCGCTTATCCTCCACTATCCTGAGGTTCTCTTCAGCCTGCTGCAAGGAAAGCTCTCTCAACTCGCGCTCTCTTTCCTGTCTCAGAATCCCGTAAAATGTGGCCATAACCTCCAGTTTTACCCCCTCAATCTCCTCCTCAGATGTTAACTTCTCCTGCTCCAGACCAAGACGGGATTTCTCCAGGGAAATGGAGGAAGAATCGTACTGAGGACCGGAGGTAACCTGTTGGGTGATCCCTAACGTGAATCTGGCCTCCATTTTCTCATTCTCCTCTTTCTCTTCGGCTGCACTCACAGTAATACCCGTTCCCCCGGGTGTATGCAGTGTTGCATCCAGATTTACCCCTGGCCTATACTCAAGAAGCTCAGGGTCTCCCTTCCACTGCAGAGGGGACGCCGACACACTCACCTGAGGTTTGAAGGTAGCTTCCTGTTTATCAAGCTCCAGCTGCGCTGTTTCCATCTCGGTGCGCACAATCTGTGCATCCAAACTATGCTCCAGCGCTCGCTGGATGCTCTCCTCAAGGGTCAACACCACCTTTTCCTGGGCAAAACCGGGAACAGCCAACGTAAATACCAGCAGGATACCGAGACAGAATCCTTTTCTCATAGAGTTACCCTTCTGCTCTCTCTGCTGACTCTTCTTCATGGTACTCAAGCTCTTCTCCTACCGCCTTCAAAAGCTCCCTTTTTGCCAGATTGTAGTTAAAAACTGCATCTGTGGCTTCAATCTGGGCCTGGGTGAGGTTGATTTGCGCATCAAGCAGCTCTGTGGTGCTGAGGAGCCCTGCTCTGTACTGCTCCTGAGCAATGCGGTAGGTCTCCTTCTCAATCTCCTCCTTCTTTTGGGCTATGTGGATGTTTGCCTGCTTCTCCTGCACATCACGGAACAGTTCATTAATCTCCAGGCTAATCTCCCGTTTCATCTTCTCTAAATCGAGCCTGGCACTGTCCAGTTGTATCCTGGCTTTCTTTTTCTCAAGCTGAGGAGTATACTCATTCTGGGTAAGCTCCCACTCGATTCTGGCAAGTTCTGCATCATCCTCTGTTTTCTTCATCTCATATCTATTCTTCAAAGCCTTTTCTATACTTTCCTTAAGGGATATTATGAGAGGTTCTACGGAAAAAGTGTCCGTGAGTTCAAATGGAAACTCTAAGGGTAATCCCAGCACCTTATTAAAATTTAGCCGGGAAATCTCAAGGTCATCTGTGGCTTGCATCAGAGCAAGTTTGTCTGAGGAAAGTCTGTTTTCTGCCTCCATCACGTCAATCTCATTGGCATCACCCAACGAGAATTTATTTTCTGCTACCTCCAGATTTTCTTGTGCTTCTTCTACTGATATCTTTTCAATCTCCACCTTCTGTTGGACTCTGAGTACCTGAAAGTAGGCGTTCATAACCTGGAAGGTAAGCTGTCTTCGTTGCTCCTCTAAAGTATTTTGAGCCTGTTTGAAGGCAAACTCAGCATTCTTCAGATTCACGATAGAGGTTTGCAGGAGATTG
>JAYEHT010000307.1:0-6871 GCA_034659655.1 Candidatus Aerophobota bacterium
GTTCAGGAGTGATTTCATTAACGGTTGAAAGACCTTTAACTCCAGAGGTTCCCTCGATAGCCTTAATTGCAATATTTTGCACCTGGGAGGTAGCATTATTCAATTGTTTGGTTAGGGCTTCAAGCTGACTTGCTTGCTTTGCTATAGTGGCTTCAAGGGTTTTAATCTTAAATTCAGCAACTTTTTCTTTTCCTTCAACTTCTTTAGCTAACAGCTGTGATTTTTGTTTAGCCTGTCCTTCAATTAGAGTAGCAGTTTCTTTTTTAGCTTTTTCAACCGCTTTTGTAAGCTCAGCCGGAAAAGCTTCTACCTGGGCTTTTAACTCTGCTATTTCTGCTTCTTGGCTGGCCACAGCGGCCTCTCTTTCAGCTAACTTCTTCTCTTGAGTTTCTCTTTCTTCCTTGAGAGCTTTCCTTAAAGCAGTCTTTTCTTCTTCATAATTATTTTTATCTTTCTTTCCGGATAGAGCTAAGTTGTAAGCATATTCCTCTGCTTCCCTCTCTCTTTCTTTTTTTAGCTTTGTATCTCTTTCTTTGACAGTTAGTTCATGCTCTTTTTGTTCTCTCTTCCACTGCTCCTTTATAGCTATCATCTCTTCTTCAAAGGCTTTCTTTTTTTCCTCATTTTCCTGAATAAGAGCAACTTTTGTCTCGGCAACAACTTTAATATCGTAGATTTCTTCAAGATTGCTGGTTTCTATAGCAATAGCTTGTTGAATCTCGTTTAATTTATCTACTTCTGTTGTGAGCTTATCTGATAAGTCAGTTAGTGTCTTGCTCAAATTTAATTTAAGATCAGCCATTCCTTTGACAATGTTTTCTACTGTATGAGCTGTTGCCTTTTCTACTACGGTTTTCTGAGCTACCTTTTTAGCTTCTTTATCTACACCTTTGTCTTTGGCTGTCTTTTCTTTCTCCTTATACCTGGCTAACAGTTCTTTGTATTTTTTGAATATCTCCTCTTTTCTGTTTTTCATCGTTACTTTTTGCTCCATTTCGGGTCTCCTTTAAAACGTTGTTTGAATCCTTATTTTGCTAAATTATATCCCAATTTTCTGGGAATGTCAAAAAAGTTGAGAAAAGAGATGGAAGAAATGTTAGAGTGGAGAGAAAAGGGAGATAATTGTTGACATTACACTTTTTTGTGTAATATGAAATGGAGTAGAAAACTTATGAGAAATCCGTTTGTCTATGGTGAATCAGTAGTAGAAGAAAATTTCTGTGATCGGGATGCAGAGATAAAGAAAACTCATTGAAAAAGACATATACCTAGTTTTGCCTCAATTCCTCTACCAGTATTCACAAAATTTTCACCTTGTGTGGTCACGGTTAATACTATCTAAAAGAAAGTTAGTGAAAGCAATTGCCTTATATGGAGGAAAGTAGCTGGACCCTCTTACATCAAGCATTGCCCTTGTAGATGAGGAAACTATTATTTAGGAAAGGAAGAATTGAAGAAAAGAACTCGTGGCAGGATTTACAAGAGTTGGATCACCTGGAATTTAAAAGGGATGAGTTGAAAAAATTTCGATTAAAGGGATAAAGTAAAAAAAGATTAGAGGATTAAAAAATGCCCTGAAGGCTTTGGCTCCAGAATGCTGGTTGACTTTTTGAGGATATTTAGTATTATACATATGATGGTGTGTGTATGTATAACTAAATGGAGGTGATGAGAATGTCTGTTTTAACGAAAAGGACACAAATCCTATTTTCTCCTGAGGAATACGAGCTATTGAAGAGACTGGCCGTTTCAACAAAGTCCTCTGTTGGAGAGTTGGTGCGAAGAGCAGTAAAAAAAGAGTACCAGATAGTAGGAAGAAAAGAGAAAATCCAGGCTGCTGAGCGTCTTTGTCGGAAGAAAGAGCTTCCTGTAGAAGACTGGGGAAAGATGGAAAAAGAAACTATGCAGAGATGGAAAGAAAAGTGAGTATACCCTTTATTGACGCTAATGTTATTATGTACACTGTGGGTAAGGAACATAAGTATAAAGAACCTTGTTCTCTTTTGGTAAGGAGAATAGCAGAGGAAAATATTGTAGTGGCCAGTGACACAGAGGTTCTCCAGGAGATATTGTATCGTTATTGGTTGATTAGAGAGTTTAAGAGAGCTCGAGAGACCTATAACGATTTTAAGAGTCTCATTAGCTTGATGTTACCCGTAACCATAGATGATGTTAGCCTGGCTCTGGAGTTACTGGAAAGATACCGGAACATTCAACCTCGCGATGCCATTCATAGTGCGGTGATGCTGAACAATGGCTTGACCAGAATTTACAGTACGGATGCTCACTTTGATGAGATCAAAGAGATAGAAAGAATTGACCCCATTGACCCGAGCCTGAAGAGGAAAAAACAGGATTAAAGGATTAAAGGATTAGAGGGGAAAATATAGGATTAAGAATTGAGAAATGAGAATTAAGAATTGAGAAAAACAAAAAAACCAAAAAAACCAACGTCTTGTAAACAAAAAGAGTGTCTCATAAGAATTGGCTTAATAGTATTTCAAATCTGCGGTTGACGGATTGGCTTGTTATGCTATGTTTATAAAAGAATGAGATAAATATGTATTTAGAAAGGGAGGACAGTATGCAGCCAAAAGTTGAGAAGCTCGATATATTAGCGCGTGAGTTCAATCTGTCCAAGGAAGCTATAATAGAGGAAAGTCTGAGAGTTTTCCTGGAAAGAAAATTGAGAGAGGTAAAGACGGAGATTTTTAAAATTAGGGGAAAGTATGGAATTTCTTCTGTTGAGAAATTAGAAGAATTATATAGGAAAGGAAAAATTGAAGAAAAGAACTCGTGGCAGGATTTACAGAAGTTGGATCACCTGGAATTCAAAAGGAATAAGTTGAAAAAATTTCTCAAAGAAGAAAAATGATCATTGATATTAAGGAACTTAAAGAAATTGCTGAAATTGAGTTTAGCGATATCGTTGAAGATGTGGTGTTTCTCGATATCAACGAGCTTCGTGTTATCCTCATTGATGGAAGTTTTATAGATATATGGTTCTCCTTAAAGTTAAAAGGAAGATATAGTTACCACTGGGAGAGGAAATTTATTGATGGCTCTATATATCGGCATGATAATGCTCCGCATAAAAACTGGGAAAACGTTAAAACATTTCCCAGACACTTTCATGATGGAGACGAAGACAGAGTGCGGGAAAGTTATATAAGTGAGGAGCCAAGGGAAGCCATCAGAGATTTTTTAGATTTTGTGAAGAAAAAATTTCGATTAAAGAGATAAAGTAAAAAAGAGGATTAGATTAATACCATCCATTACCCCTCCGACTTTAAGAAATCTTACCAAAGGCTTCCTCAGCGAAAGTTAACCAGTTTAAATAGCGCTGGCTATTCTTTTTGAATAAATGGTTCAGTTCGACAGAGTTCTTCAAATTCCTCAGGATTATAAATGATAAAATCAGTGGCTATTTTTGGTTTACAGAGACTAATAACTTCTCCTATGCGAATAATTGACAAATTGTAAAGAATATACTAAAATAACCTCAATAAAGTAGAATGATTATTTATAAAAAGAGAGGTAATATGAGATTGAAACCACGAAGGGTTGTAGGAAATATTCTTACCAGACTTCTGAAGGAGGAGAGGTTGATTGTTCTTTTAGGAGCCAGGCAGGTAGGTAAAACCAGTATAATGCAGTTGTTGATAGATAAACTTCTGAATATAGAAAAAGTAGAGAAAAACAAGGTTTTTTATTTTGACCTTGAGGATATGAGCCTTCTGGAAATAGTAAACAGGGGTATTAATGAGTTTACTGCTTTTCTTAAGGCAAGTGGAGCAAATTTAAGGGAAGGATGTTTTGTCTTCCTTGATGAAATTCAATATATGGAAAATCCAAGCAACTTCTTAAAGCTTCTTGTAGACCATCATAAGGAGATTAAAACAGTTGTAAGTGGTTCATCATCTTTTGCTATAAGGAGTAAATTTAAGGATTCATTAGCAGGAAGAAAGGTTGTCTTTAATATTTATCCACTTGATTTTGGCGAGTTTCTTGAGTTCAGAGGTAGAAAAGACCTTGCAGATTTTTGGAATACAGTCAACTGGGGTAAAGCTCGCTTCTTTAAAGACGATTTTTCCCGCTTTTTTAAAGAGTATGTAGTATTGGGGGGTCTCCCAAAGGTTTCACTATTACAGTCTAAAGAGGAGAAAATTGAATACTTAAAGGATGTAGTGAATTCTTATATTAAAAAAGATATTAAGGAACTTTTCCGTATAGATAACCCTTATGCTTTTAATAAGTTACTTAAATTACTTTCCTCTTTTACAGCTAAGACATTAAATTTTTCCAATCTCACCAGTATTTGTGGAATATCACGACGCACTCTTGAGCGGTACCTTTTTATTCTTGAAAGTGCCTTTATCATAAAATTAATTAGTCCGTTTTATACAAATAGAGCAAAGGAAGTTGCTAAAATGCCTAAACTATATTTTACAGATACAGGAATCAGGAATATAGTTATGGGTGATTTAAATCCTTTGGAGGCGAGGAGTGATTCTGGAGACCTGGTAGAAAACTCTGTATTTTCAATGCTTTTAATGAGTAAAGGTCTTCTTGATGAAATATATTATTGGAGAACGAAGGCTGGAGCTGAAATGGACTTTGTTTTGCGAGGTGAGACTTTAAGAGCGTATGAGATTAAGTATCGTTCTTTTAAACAACCCAAGATTTCAAGGAGCATCAGGTCCTTTATGAATGAATACTTCCCTACGATAATTTATATATGCACAAAGGATTTCTATTATTGCACAAAGATAGACGAATCCAATGTTTTCTTTTTGCCTGTCTTTTTTCTCTCTAAAGAGCAGTTAAAGGTTAGACCTTAAATTAGCTTGTCGGGTTTTTCATTATTGACACCCGCTTGTCGGGCATATTCCGCCTCAGCTTTTGAAATTGCTATCAACAATCAGGAACGATGAGGCTTTATATCATAATATGGATAATCTTTACCCAAAGCGAGGGATTATCGAAGAGCTGTTGGCTGAAAAAGAGAGGACTCTATTTAATGTTAGCATGGAAAATATAGATTTGATTTTTTGGGAATTTTATTATATTATTTCTGTAAATTGATAAAAATATCAATATAAAGAAATGAAATTTAATGAGTTTGTTAAAATTTACCAGAAAGCGCCTCTAATAGATTCAAGTACCTTTTCTTTATATAATGAAAGGCCTCAGAGCCTGCGGCGCCAGGTAAGAGAGTGGGTAAAAAGGGGTTACCTTATACCCTTAAAAAGAGGATTATATATTTTTAGCGGTCAGTGGCGGAAGATTCAGCCTTCTGTTTTGTTTATGGCTAATTTTCTGGTTTTACCTTCTTATGTAAGTTTGGAATATGCCCTTGGTTTTTATGAAATAATTCCCGAGAAGGTTACAGTGGTTACCTCAGTAACTACCAAAAAAACTAAGATTTTTAAAAATTTACTGGGAAGTTTTGAGTATTACTCCATAAAGGAAAATTTGTTTTTTGGGTTTAAAAAGGAGATAGATAATAATCAGGAATTTTTTATTGCCCTGCCGGAGAAAGCTTTGCTTGATTATTTCTATTTAAATAATCATTTCCAGGGGAATTTTTCAGAATTAGAATCTCTTAGATTGCAGAATTTAGAAAGCTTAAATACAGAATTGTTGGAGAATTATGGGCTAAAATACAATAGAAGAATAAGAAAAATTACTCAAGTTTTGATTGAATATGTAAAAAAAGAGACTATAAGATATAGGCATTTGTGAGATGAAAGATTATATTGAAGAAATTGTTGATAAGAAATTTTCTCTTCAGGATAACACAAATCGGATAAGAGAATATATTCAGAAGTTTTTGCTTTACATTCTTTATAAAAGGAAGCTTTACAAAGATTTAGTCTTTGTTGGCGGAACGGCTTTAAGGTTTCTTTACGGGATAAAAAGATTTTCTGAAAATCTGGATTTTAGTCTATCTTATAAAGCAAAAAAGTACGATTTTAAAAATATTCTGAAAACCGCCGAAGAAGAGTTCATTGCTTCAGGTTATAAGATAGAGATAAAATACGATATGAGCAGAAATGTTCATAACGCATTTTTGAAATTTCCTGGCCTGCTCTTTGAATATGGCTTAAGTCCACATAAAGGTGAAAAGATTTCTATTAAAGTTGAGATAGATACAAATCCTCCCGAAGGAGGGCGGGAGGAAGTTACCCTGTATAACTCTATTTTTATGGTTTATATTCTTCATTACGATTTGCCATCTTTATTTGCCGGAAAGCTACATGCTTTATTATGTCGGGAATATACCAAGGGAAGAGATTGGTATGATCTATTATGGTATTTGACGACCTTCAAAGAATTGGAACCCAATTTTGTTATGCTTAATAAGGCCATAGGACAAACTATGAGAAAACCTTTCCAGATTGACGGAAAAAACTGGAAGGATAAATTGAAGGGTGCAATTGATAATTTGGATATCAAGAAAGCAAAAAATGATGTTCGGCACTTTCTTGAAAACCCCGTAGAAATAGAACTTTTAACCAAAAAAAATCTTTACAAGCAAATTTTGCAGGAAAATCCTTTTATAAAGTAGGGAACGGTCGCGACCGGTCCCTACTTTTTCTCGGAGAATTTCTCCTGGGAAGTCTAAAGATTAGTTTTTATACTTTCAGTTTAAGGATTAAAACTTTAATTAAAAAATTAGAGTCAGACCTTGAGAGGTAGATAAAGCAAAAAAGTCGGGAAGGAGGTTTTGAATATGGGTATAATGAATAATATTTACAGAAAAAAGATGAATCTTCAGCAAGAACGGAAAAATGAAGCTTTAAAGAATGCCGAGTACATAGCTCGCATTTTAGGAGAACAGTTTGGAGCCGATGAGGTTATTCTTTAT
>JAYEHT010000308.1:0-6814 GCA_034659655.1 Candidatus Aerophobota bacterium
ATTTACTCTGGTTAGCAGGATTCCAGAATTTGCAACCAGATATCTTCCTAATTCAAGTATTAAAGAGATATCCCCATAATCCTCTGCATATGAAGTAAAAATTTCGGTGAGTTCTTGACCAAATTTTTTAATATCCAGTGGCTCCTCTTCCGGTTTGTATGGGATGCCTAACCCACCACCAATGTCTATAAAGTCTAATTTATTAAATTCCTTTGCAGTATTTAAAAGCGATTTTATGCCTGACAGAAAAGGCTCTGGCTTTAAGATGCCCGAGCCTATATGCATATGGACTCCAATTATATTCAGGTTGTAATCAGAGGCAATCTTTTTAATTTCATCTGTTTTATTGTAATAAATCCCAAATCTACTACCAGGACCCCCTGTTATAACATGCGTATGGTGGCCTGCTCCTATAGCCGGGTTGATTCTAACTGAAATTTCTGAATTGGGATACATCTTACCATACCTTTTCAACTCCGATACCGAATCGATATTAATTAATGCACCCTGCGCTTTAATATATTTTATCTCCTCATCTGTTATACTATTCCCGGTAAAAAGAATTTTATCAGGAGAGAATCCAGTGTATATACTTAAGTATACCTCCCATGGTGAGACTGCATCAATACCAGCACCGAGACCCTTTAATATTTTCAAAATTGCCGGGTTGTAATTTGCCTTGCATGCATAATATATCTTCTTTTTTGGATATCTAATGTTTTCAACCAAACTATTATAATTTTTCTTTATCATATCCTCATTATATACATACAATGGGGTTCCATATTTATCAGCAATTTCAGATGCTTTTATCTGTCCTATATATAAGGTATCCTTCATTATCTCCTCTCTAAATAATTAATAAAAGAACTCAGTCACATAATTCGACACAGAGTAAGCTCTTTTTTCATTATACTTATTTTTGAGAAAATCTCAAGTCAGAGTTTCGTTTATAAGAACTCAACTTTTCTGAAATAATACAACATTCCATTACATTTGACGAATGGGCTAAAAAGTTTAATATTAAAAAAATAGTTACTTTTTTCTTAAAAAGGGAGGAGGTAAAATATTGGAGAAAAAAATGGGTTTGGACGAGGTAACAATTTCTAAAGCTATCATTGAAAGTTTTAATAAAGATTTTATTAAATTTTTAGAAGTGGAGGTAGCCATTGGGGGAGCTGGACCGGCTGGTTTAACAGCTGGCTTCTATTTAGCCAAAAATGGAGTGAAGACAGCCATTTTTGAGAGAAGCTTACGAACAGGTGGAGGAATGCCCGGAGGAGGGATGATGTTTAATAAAATCGTGGTTCAGGAAGCAGGTAAAGAGATTCTGGAAGAGGTAGGTATTAACTACAGTAGGTATAAAGAGAATTATTATGTGGCTGATTCTATAGAAGCCACCTCTGTTTTAACTTATAAAGCTATCCAGGCTGGGGTGAAGATATTTAACCTGATGGAAGTGGAAGATATAATGATTCAAAGGGAAAAGTTGTGCGGGTTTGTCATTAACTGGACAGCGGTAAGATTATCTAACTTTCATGTAGACCCTTTAACTATAAGATGTAAAGCAGGAATAGATGCCACAGGGCACGACTGTGGAATAGTTAAGAGTTTAGAAAAGAGGGGTAAAGCGAGGTTGAATACCTCCAGTGGTAGAATAATGGGAGAGGGAGCTATGTGGGCTGAAGAGGGGGAGAAAACCCTATTAGAAAACACCAAAGAAGTCTATCCAGGACTTTATGTGGCAGGTATGGCCGCTAATGCTGTTTGCGGTGGTCCCCGTATGGGACCTATTTTTGGAGGAATGCTTCTTTCAGGAAGAAAAGCGGCTCAGATTATTATAGGGGTCAGGTCTTCAAACTTGACATAAATATTAATTTAAAAAGAAATGGAGAAGGATAGAAAATTAAAGAAGATGGTATATGATATAGAGATAGGATTATTAAGTGAAGAATGAAGACCTGACCCCTAAATACTTATCTTAATTTCAATTTCCCCTTTTCTAAAACCCTTGAGAGGGGAGAGCATTCCCTCAATGGAGCCCTGGATAACTTTAGTTACAAAAGGATTTAAAGCTAATGATTTTCCGTTAACCATAACTCCAATTGGAGAATTTAGAGAAGAACAGTCCTTTATGCTTTTTCTCCCCTTAACAATCTCTTTAGCTAATTCAAAGCAGCTCTCATATCCACAACCACCACAATCAAGATTGGGTAATTTAAAAGCTTTCTCGCACACAAGATCGGCTACTTTTTTCGAGTCGGTAGATATTTTAAACATAGGGACTTCTAAGTTAACATCTGCAGGGGAAAGCATAGCGGCGCAGATCTGAAGTCCATCAAAAAGCTGAGAAGCTTCTTTTTTCTCTCTTAAACAGACAATTTTAGGAAAAGTCTTCTCACTCTTAAAGCCTTCCACCAAGACAAAATCAGCACTTATGTAAGATAATATATCTTCAAGATTCTTTTTTCCTTTTAAAAATAAAATTGATTCATAAGGTGAAATAGCAGCTGCCTCGCTAATATATTCTTTATGCTTACCTGTATCCTTATCTGAGAGATCGAAACCACCCAGGGTATGTTTCACAGTAGAGACCTTATAACCCCTTTTTTTTAACTCACGAGCTAAATTAACCAGAAGAGTGGTTTTTCCGCTTTTCTTGTAGCCAATTATCCCTACTACTTTCATTGTTTTTCATCCTCACTGTCTCTTCTTATCATACTTAATATCTCCGGCTCCTTATCAGTCACTGCAATAGTATGCTCAAAATGAGCCGAAGGTTTACGGTCCCGAGTCACTACCGTCCACTTATTCTCCAGAGTTTCCACCTCAAAACCGCCCATATTAACCATTGGCTCTATGGCAAAGACCATTCCCTTTTGAAGCCGGATACCTCTATGAGGGGGGCCAAAATTGGGTATTGACGGTTCCTCGTGAAGATTCCTTCCAATACCATGACCGGTAAAATCCCTAACTACAGAAAAACCATTTTTCTCAACATAAGATTGAATAGAATAAGAAATATCGGACAACCTATTCCCCGGTCTTGCCTGTTTAATTCCCTCATAAAGAGAATTTTTGGTAACTTCAACTAATTTCCTCATCTCCTTGCTTACCTTACCTACAGGCACAGTGATAGCGGCATCTCCATAATATCCATTCAATTTCAATCCTAAATCTAAGCTCACAATATTTCCTGATTGGAGTTTGCAAAAGTCAGGAATACCGTGAACAACCTCTTCATTAATGGATGCGCATAAAGAGCAAGGAAACCCTCGATATCCTTTAAAGGCAGGTTTGGCTCCTCTTTCTAAAATTAGCCTTTCTGCTAATTTATCAAGCTCCTTGGTAGTTATTCCGGGAGTCTCAGCAGCAGCTTTTCCTATTCTTTCAAGAATTTTTGCTAAGATTCTGTTCGCTTCTCTTAAGCTATTTATTTCCTGTCCAGATTTTAAAAAAATCATTTGATTAAATCCTTCTTTTTATTTTAGCATTTTATAATTTCTTTTTCACTGAGGCAACCTTTCCTGTTATAGTGGATTTCTTATCGCGTCTATCATCAATGGTTATAGAAGTTAGCACCCGCTTTACATCCTGAGTAAATGTTGCCAGATGCATTCTCTTAGCTATATTCAGGAGTTTATCAATTTCTCCTTCAATCACCGTGCCCATAGGAGTAAGCTCATATTTTATTCCCTCCTCTTTCAAGACCCTCACTGCCTGAGTAACATACCTGCTTACCGAAGGTGAGCTTGTTCCCAAAGGAACAACAGTTATTTCCATTAAAGCCATTTCTACCACCCCCTGTTCCTTAAATATATAATAATATTTAAATATTATCAAGTCTTCTTGATTTTCTCCTCTTTTACCTTTATAATAGAGAAAAGAGGAAAGAGGAAATGGAAAGAGAGCTTTCAGAATCTTTTTATTCTAAGGATCCCAAAGAAGTTGCCAGAGATCTTTTGGGAAAAATACTTATTAATGAAACAGAAGAGGGAACTGTTAAAGGCAGAATAGTAGAAACCGAAGCTTATTATGGAGAAAAAGACCCTGCCTCCCATGCTTATAGAGGGAAAACCGGAAGAACAGAGATAATGTGGGGAAAGCCTGGTATAGCTTATGTTTACTTTACTTACGGAAAGTATTACTTATTCAATGTAGTAGCTCACAAAGAGGGAGAGGCAGGAGCGGTTCTTATCAGAGCAGTGGAACCGATGGAAGGAATCAGCTTAATGCAAAAAAGGCGAGGAAAAAAAGAGATAAAGGGATTGACTAAAGGTCCTGCAAAGCTAACGCAGTCCTTCAAAATAGATAATAAGGAAAATGGTATTGATTTAACAAAGGGTAATTTCAGGATTGAAGAGAGAGAAGAGAAAGATTTTAATATTATCTCTTGCACACGAGTAGGAATTAAAAGAGGAAAAAAGGAAGCTTTAAGATTTTATATTGAAAATAATGAGTTTGTTTCCAAAAAATAATTTAAAACAGCAAAGATTTTTTTCATTAGCCCCTTCTTCTTTTTGGCGAAAAGATAACGGCGACTCCAAAAAATATGGATGAGAATATAGCAATGGAGGAGCCTACAGGAAAATCAAGCAGAAATGAGAGTAAGATGCCTATCAAACAACATCCAACCCCACATAAGGGAGAGAAGAGAATTATTTTTTTAATATCGTAAGAGAATTGGCAGACAATAGAGGTTGGATTTACTATAAGAGCAAATACTAAAAGTCCTCCCACTAATTTTAAAGATAAAGAAACGGTAATTCCTGTTAAAAAGAGCAATAAATAGTAAAAGGGTTTTGTATTAATCCCGGAAGCTTCGGCCATTTTTCTATTAAACATAATAGCTTTAAATTCCTTGGAAAATAGAATCATCAAGGCTATAATAAGAGATGTTAGAATCGTTAGATTTATTATATCCAGAGTATCCATTCCCAGAACACTACCCCATAATATCCCCATAGCGGTACTGCTCATAGCTGTCTGGGGAGCAAAATTTAAAAAAATAAGCCCCAGGGAGAGCATTAAGGAAAACATTATCCCTAAAATGATATCCGCATGTAATTTTGCTTTTTCAACTATGGGCCCTAAAAAAAGAGCAATTGCAATAGAAAAGAGTATAGCCATCACTAAAGGATTGATATGTAAAACTAACCCCAGAGCTGACCCTGCAAATGCAGCATGAGACATACAAAAGCCTAATGAGGATAGTTTCATTCTTACAATAAAGGTGCCCATTAAAGAGCAGGCAATCCCTGCTAAACAGGCTCCCATAATAACAGTTAAAATTATCCCGTAAGGCAAAATTATCATCTCTTAACCTCATAGACAAATTTAAGAGACTCCGAATTCAATACTTCATCCACAGGACCATCCTGGATAACTACTCCTTCATTTATCAATACCACCCTCCTGCACTGGTTTGGGATAGAAGGTATATTATGAATCACCATCAGGGTGGTTAAATTCTTCTCCTCATGAAGTGAGGATACTCTTTCAGAAATTTCTGCGAGAGCCTTAAAATCGAGACTGCTAAATGGCTCATCTAATAGTAGTATCTTAGGATCTTTGGCTAAAGCTCGAGTTATCATCACTTTCTGCAGTTGCCCTCCGGATAGTTTTCCAATCGGCTTTTTTAATAAACCATCTATCCCCACTAACTCAATGGCTTTCTTTACCCTCTGGTAATCTTCATTAGAAGCTGACTTAAAAAGACCAATCTTCCCGAATCTTCCCATTAAGACTACATCTTTAACTAAAAATGGCATTAAGCTACTTACAGAAAATCCTTGAGGAACATATCCCACTTCTTTTCGGATAGAGGAGCCAAATCTTTTAATCTCTTTGCCAAAAACATTAACTTTACCTTCTGTATGCTCCAATAGTCCATTTATCGTTTCTAATAGAGTTGTCTTCCCTGCACCATTTGGGCCAATGATGCACAAAAACTCCCCCTTTTTTACCTTCAGATTTACCCCTCTAATGGCAGGAATACTCTCTCCCTCATATATTGTATCTACATTTAAAAGCTCTATTATATAATTATATTTTGAATGATTGTTCATTTTTCATTTTGTCTCTTTATCCCGCTGAAAATCTGTCTTGAGTTATACTCTATCATCTCCACATAATCTTTTGCTTCAGGAACTCCCGGAAAATTAGTTAAAACCACCTGCGTAGCTCCTATCTGAGAAGCGAGTTTAGCACCAAAATCGGTTCCACTTTGAAGATTGTCTATGATTAAACTCACCTCTTTCTCCTCACCTTTTTTGGTTAACTCCAGAACCTGCTTCAGAGAGATTCTCTCTGGAGGAGGGTAGGTAGCAACTACATCTAAGCCAAGCCAACGAACAAAGTCCTCCTGCCATTTTATACACAAAACCTTAACTTGACCAAGATTCAGCTCTTCTGCTTGATTTTTTATTCTTCTTGCAGCTTCATTTATAGAGTTTACGAGAAGAGCTCTATTTTCCTCAAAGTAATCTGCATCACTTGGACTCACCTCACAGAGAGCCTCCGTTATTAACTCCAGTTGTTTCACCACTAAAGCCGGGGAATCCCACTCACCTTTAATTTTAATTTTTTTAAGAGTTTCGTTTCTTGAGACTTTAATTAAATTTTCCAACCAGGATTCCATCCCGTGAGAGAAAACTAAAGACGCTCTAATAACTGCCTGAACATCACCTGGCTTTATATCGTAGTGAGCAGGGCATATTCCCTGAGGAACAATAGCTGTTACCTCAAGGCGGTCTTTACCTATTTTCTCAACAAATTCTCCAAGAAGAGAAGTCGTGCAAACAACAGTTATCTT
>JAYEHT010000309.1:0-6777 GCA_034659655.1 Candidatus Aerophobota bacterium
TATTTTTTTGAAGTCTTAAAAATGGACTAAATCTCCTCTTCCCTCTCTTATTTTTTTCTGAACTCCCGAAGGAATAGGAAGAGGTTTATGCTCAGCTAAAATATCTTTAGCTATCTTTTTTGCTCTCTCCCGGGCATCTTTACCTCCTTCTGAGAGCCATTTTTCTCTTTGAGACCTATCACTGACTTCAGGAAAGAAGAACTCCGATCTCATATGAGATACTGTATGCTCCTCGGCTAAGAAATTTCCTCCTGGGCCCACTTTGTTTATTATATCAAGAGCTAAGGTATCCTCGTTTACCTCTATTCCGCGCAAAGCCCTCATCACCATACCTATAATCTCGTTATCTATCACATACTGTTCGTAGCTCGCAGTGAGAGCAAATTCGAGAAGTCCAGCCGCATCATGAATATAGTTTGCTCCAGCAAATGCTACCGGTAGAAGGTTTAAAGCTCTCTCGTATCCGGATTGTATATCCGGAATCTTGGAATCTGACATTCCTCCTGTAGCATAAAAAGGAAGCCGCCAGTATTGAGCAAGCTGAGCAGAACCGGCGTTTAAAAGCCCCATCTCCACGGCTCCCGAGGCATAACCCATAGTCCGTACATCAGCTATAGTTCCCACATAACCGCAAAGAACAGGAGTTTTTGGATTAGCTAATTGAGCCAGGGTTACCCCGGCCAGGGTCTCTGCTCCGTAGAGGACTAAATTACTGGATAAAGTAACAGGTGAAGTAGACCCACATTGGGGTTCCGTAGGAATAGCTACAGGGACCCCCTTTTGAGCAACGTCAACTAATATCTCTCCATATGTATTGTCTATCTTTAAAGGGCTCATAATGAGGGTTATAAAAGAGACAATAGGTCTTTCTCGCAGGGCTTTCTCTCCTCCGGCTATCTCTTTTGCTATTTTGATAACTTCCAGAGCTCCTTCTCTGGTACAAGGTCCTCCCATTATATGTTTGGTGGTATTACTCAAACCAGCATAGAATCTATTAACATCCACCTTTTCTTTGGGCAGGTCATTGGGATAAACGGGTAAGAGATAAAAATGGATATTCTCGAGCGCATCTATAAGACGAGCAATTTTCCCCACATCTTCCAGAGTGGAAGGCCTTTTTTTGCCCGTCTCCAAGTCAAGGACATTGAGCGCTGTTCCTCCTGTGCCCATATATACTCTCTTGTCCTCTAAAATAAGGTCATGCTTTTCCTCTCTTCCGCAAAGAATAACCTTAGAAGGTGCTTTATCTATAGCATCTTCTACCATACCCCGGGGAATCTTCACTCTTCTTTTATCAAAATCTACCTCTGCCCCTTTCTCTTTAAAGATTTGTAGAGCTCTTTTGCTATTAACCTCTATCCCCGTCCTCTCTAAAGTTTTTAAAGAAGCATTATGAATTCTCTCGACATCCTTATTGGAAAGTAATTTATAACTTCCCCCTACTAAACCTCCTCTTTTCATCTGCGGTTCCTCCTTCTGATTTAATATGGATTTTAAATACTACTCAGAACTTAAATATTTCAATATTCTGGTTTTAAATAAATTGATATGCTCAACTATTTGATTCTCTAAATCTTCTGTCTGCTTTTTTTCCAAAAAATTGATTATATTAGCGTGATGCTGGCGGACTAACCTGAAATGTTCTTCTAAGGAGTAATCTACAGGGGTTTCCTGGCTATATGATAGATAGGCTAATCTCTGCGCTTCGTTTTGTATGGTATTGAGGGTAGAGAAAATATATTGGTTAGCTGAAGCTTTAGCAAGAAGTTTATGTAGGAGTTCTTCCTAAAGAGGTCTCTCTTTTTCTAACTTTTGGATATTGAGCCTTTCTCCCGGCTTAAACTCCAAAGAAACAATCCTTTTTTTCAATAACTGATATGCTTTTATAGCTAAAGAACCTTTTTTACCTTTTCGTTGCTTTTATTTCTATCTCTGATTTAAAAATATACATTAAATATATTTATTATATATATATATTTATAATTTAAAGTCTGTCAACTCTCGAATATTGATAGTTCAGAATTAAGAATTGAGAAGTAAGAATTAAGAAAAATACACTGTAGTTCTTAGTTCTATTTACATTTATTTCTCTAATCCTACTCTCGTTTGACTAGAAAAAAGAATTAACTATGCTTGTAACAGAACAGGTGAAATACTATAATAAGGGTTTAATGAAATTTCAACAAAATTCATCGTTCAATGAGAATCAACTGAAAAGGGTAGCTTTAAGATTCATTATCTTATTGGGAATTGTGAGTCTATTTGGAGATGTAACATACGAAGGGGCGAGAAGCATTACAGGCCCTTATTTAGCTACCTTAGGTGCTAATGCTGCCATTGTCGGTCTGGTAGCCGGCCTCGGTGAGTTTATTGGCTATGCATTGCGCCTTGCCTCTGGCTATCTTGCTGACCGCACAGAGCGGTATTGGCTTATAACAATCGTTGGTTATGGACTTATTCTCTCTATCCCTCTACTGGCATTAGCTGGCTACTGGCAAATCGCTGCTATCTTTATCATTACAGAGCGCGTGGGAAAAGCAATTAGGACTCCAGCAAGAGATACCATACTTTCACATGCCACAAAGCAGGTAGGGAGAGGTTGGGGATTTGGCATCCACGAAGCTCTGGATCAGGTTGGTGCCATTATTGGCCCTTTAGTCTTTTCTGCTGTATTTCTCTTGAAGGGCGGCTATCGTGAAGGATTTACTATTTTATGGATACCCGCTCTCTTAACTTTAGCTATTCTAATGATAGCAAGGAGTAAAGTTCCTTCACCGAAAAAACTTGAGAGTTCTAAGGAAACAACTGGACAAAATATCAAAAGAGAAGGGAGACTCCCTAAGGTTTTCTGGCTCTATGCTCTGTTTACCTTCTTGAGTGTGGCAGGATTTGCAAGCTTCCAGCTAATCTCCTATCATTTTAAGGTTCAATCAATCATTTCAGATGTCCAGATCCCCTTTTTCTACGCACTCGCAATGGGTGTTGATGCATTGGTAGCTCTCATTATCGGCAAAACGTATGATAAAATTGGGCTGGTATCGCTGGTAACAATTCCCCTGCTCACAATCTTTATTCCCTTTTTTGCATTTTCGCATTACTATTACTTTGCAGTAATAAGTGTTATACTCTGGGGAGCAGTGATGGGAGTTCATGAAACCATTATGCGGGCAGCAATTGCTGACCTAATACCTATTGAGCATAGAGGCACAGCTTATGGCATCTTTAACACAGCATATGGAGCATCCTGGTTTTTTGGAAGTGTGCTTATGGGACTGCTTTATGATTTTTCCATCAGTTATTTAATCTTATTTGTTGTCGTGATGGAGATAATTTCTCTGCCCGTGTTCTTCTTAGTTAAGAGGGCAATTTTGTCGGCTGAATAAATTAAAGATACCTTAAATAAAGGGAAAACGAAAATTGGTAAATAATATGAGGGAGGTTTAAAATGCCTCAGGTAATTATTGGAACATCAGGATGGTGGTATGAGCACTGGGAAGAAAGATTTTATCCAAAAGGGATGGAGAAAAAAGAATGGTTTTCCTACTATGCAAAATCCTTTGATACGGTAGAGATAAACAGTTCTTTTTATCGTCTTCCTTTTGAGAATGTGGTTAAAGGCTGGGCAAAAAAAGCACCGAAGAATTTTAAGTTTACCTTAAAGATGTGGCGGCGGATAACCCATTATAAAAGACTAAAAGATGTGGAAAATGACCTGGAGATCTTCTTTGCTCGCATCAGCCCCCTATATAAAAACATAGGAGCTATTCTTTACCAACTTCCTCCTTCATTAAAAAAAGATAATTCACTTTTAGAAAACTTCTTGAAATTATTACCAGAAGAATTAGACCAGGCAATTGAATTTAGAAATAAATCCTGGCTGACACCGGAAACTCTCTCTTTACTTGAAAAAGAGAATATAGCCTATTGCATCATCAGTATGCCTAAATTTCCTGAAAGTATCCATCTTACCTCAAATATCAGCTATATTCGCTTTCACGGAAAAGAGACTCTTTACGGATCCTCTTATTCTGAAGAAGAACTAAAAAAATGGGCTGAAAAGATAAGAGTCTTTTTTAACCAGGGAGTAGAAAGAGCTTATGTCTATTTCAACAACGATTACAATGCTTATGCTGTATTCAATGCCTTAAAACTGAAAGAGCTCATCCGCACCTCTTAATACATCTCTTTTCCTTCTATATTAATCTTGATTCTTCCGAGAACAATACCGGCAATTTTCTCGTTTTTCTTCAACGGGGTAAGGATAGATATCTTTCTTCTTTTTCTGTCCACCTCATCTATTATCCCTAAAGCCAGATCTTTTCCTTTATTATTCCTTAAGGAGATTAAACGATTATTATAAAGATAATTTTCTCCTCCTAAACCTCTTAAGCTAATATTATCCTCCGATAAACTAATTCTTTGAATATCTTGGAAATAACTCTTGAATCTCTTCTCTCTATAACGCACTCTCTCTAAATATGTTTTTTGGGTTACCTGAGGAGAAACAGGTATTATAAATATCCTGGGAACCTTCATTCTCCTTAAGGAAATGAGAATATGGTTTAATTCCCCTTCTCTTTCCAGAGCCAAAATTATCTGGGGTTGAATTATATCTATTTTGTATATCTTTAATGCTTTCCCTACTCCTCCTCTTATCATACCGGTAGTATCTATTAAAAGCTTATCCACTTTTTGTTTAGCTATATCAGAAATTATTTTTGTCCCGGCGAGAGTGGGAAGAAGATTCCCTGAGGGAGAGATATCGCCCACAAAATAAAAATCTTCTACGGGAACTCTCTCCCAATCTCTAAAGTCCCCTTTTATGCGGCCCCAGGCTATCGTTGTTGGAGGACCTAAATGAGATTGTCCTATATCCGCATCCACCACTCCTACTTTAAAATCTTTTGAAAGCAGAGCTAAAAGCTCCTCAATCAGTCCGGTCTTACCTGTATCTGAGCCTCCTATAAGCATTATTATCTTGCTTTCTAACCTTAACAGTGCTTCCTTGACCTCATCCTTTAACAAAAATCTTTCCTTATCCATTTTGCCTTTCCTCTTGCGTTTCACTTTTAAAGGTATCGCTTATTAATCCTTACATATTTTTCGCTTAAATCGCATCCCCAAAAAGTGGTCTTGCAATTCCCCTGATTCAGCTGTACTCTTATTATAATCTCATCTTTCTTTAAAATTTCTCTCAATTTTTCTTCATCTGAACCTGTTGTCGCTCCTTCCCCTACCACCTTAATATCATCAAAATAGACATCTACTCTATCTATTTTAAGTTTAGTATGAGCAGAACCTATAGCGGCCATCACTCTTCCCCAATAAGGAGAGGCACCGCTTACAGCTGTCTTTACAAGATTAGAATTGGCTATAGAACGAGCTATTCTATGAGCATCCCGGGGAAAAGGAGCTCCTTCTACTTTGATCTCTATTGACTTGGTAGCTCCTACTCCATCCCGGACAATCATCTTAGCTAAAGAAATGCAGGTATAATCGAGAGCCTCACAGAAACGGTGAAAATCTTCGCTATCAACTCTCAATTTTTTCTTTTTACGCCAGGTCTTTATTCTCCTATTCCTTGCCAGTCCGTTAGCAAGAATAAAAACCGAATCGTTTGTGCTCATACTCCCATCCACACTGATCTTATTAAAGGATTTATTAACTGAATTTCTTAAAGCTTCTTCCAGAGCATCTTCACTAATACAGGCATCGGTAGTTATAAAACAGAGCATCGTCGCTAAATTAGGTGAAATCATTCCCGAGCCTTTCGCCATCCCCCCTATCTTCACCTTACCCTTTCCTCTGCGGGAAATATCTGTCTCTAAAGCTATCTCCTTGGTAGCGCGGTCGGTGGTCAAGATAGCCTCTGCTGCCTGACGGCTACCACTAAAAGATAGAGCCTCTTTCGCTTCTTTTATTCCTTCCTCAATCTTTAAAACAGGTAAGGGTTTTCCTATTATCCCCGTGGATGCCATAAGTACCTCTTTTTCCTTTACTCTCAATTTCTGAGAGGCTGTCTTAATTATTCTTTCAGCATCCCGAATTCCTCTCTTTCCAGTGCAGGAATTAGCATTTCCACTATTTACAATAATTGCCTGAGCTCTTTTCTGGCGAATTCTCTCTATACAGATTTGAACCGGTGCCGCCTTCACCTTATTGGTAGTAAACATAGCCCGGGCGAGAGCAGGAACCTTTGAATAAATCAGAGCCAGATCAGGCTTATTCTTTTTTATCCCACACCAGACACCAGATACCTTAAACCCTTCTGGTGCTGTAATTCCCCCTTTTATCTCCTCCAACCTTTTCTCCTTCATAATTTTGCGCTGCGTGACCCAAGATATCTTTACATAAATTATCCAGAACAGAAATTACAGTTAAATTTAGCTCCTTACAGATAAGCTTTGCTTCTTATTTTAATATAAAGAGAAAGGGTTGGCAAGCAGACGCATCAAATCCTTTAAAAGTCTTGATTAGATTTTTCTAAAAGGTTGGATTGCATTTATAGAGGAAATTAACTTTGCTCTTTTTTTCTTATTTCTCAGTCTTCTTGACCTTATTTTTTGTGCTCTGGGAGATTTTCCCAATAGCTATACTCCAGACAAATTGACTTCTGTTTAAAATATCAATTGCTTTCTCTGGATCTTTTGTGAGAGTAAATACGCTTTTCCCATTGGTAAGAAATTTAAGTTCAGAGAGAGGCTCTTTTATCTCCGGGTCGTGTTTTTTAAGATAATCTATTGCTTTCCTTATCTTCTGAAGAGAAATGCCGTTATC
>JAYEHT010000310.1:0-6772 GCA_034659655.1 Candidatus Aerophobota bacterium
GTGGCTTGGAGAAGAGTATGATCCAGAATATTCTGATATGATTGAAGTTATATATTTAGTTTTTCAAGCATGATGCCAATTGTTTGACGACAGATGTGAGGAGAGAGTGACTGGCAATCGGAAGAGGATTTTCTCCTACAAGCCTAAAGATGATGAGGCTCTTCTATCAAACATTTCCAATTCGTCAGACAGTGTCTGACGAATCTCAAAAACAGCAGACGCTGTCTGCCAAATTTGAGCCAATGTTATCATGGTCTCACTACTGTGAGTTACTTAAAGTAGATGAACCCCTTGCACGTTCTTTCTATGAAAAGGAGGCAATTCAAAATAACTGGTCAGTTAGAGAACTAAAAAGACAGATCAATTCTATGCTTTTTGAACGACTGGCTCTAAGCAAAGACACAAAAGCTGTAATGAAAATGGCAGAGAAAGGACAGATTATTGAAAAACCTGAAGACACAATAAAAGATCCGTGTATTTTGGAATTTCTTAATCTTAAAGAGAAGACATCTTACACTGAAAGTCAATTAGAGCAGGCACTCATTGATAAACTTCAGTACTTCCTATTGGAACTTGGGAAGGGATTTAGTTTTGTAGCCCGTCAGAAAAGAGTAACCATCACCAATCGCCATTATTATATTGATCTGGTTTTCTATAATCGCATTTTAAGATGCTTTGTCTTGATAGATTTAAAAACCGGGGAACTTGACCATTCTGATATAGGACAGATGAATTTCTATCTAAACTATTTCAAAGAGAATGAAAAGACAGAAGATGAAAATGACCCGATTGGCCTTATACTCTGTGCCAAGAAGGATAATATTTTTGCCAAGTATGTCCTGGGAGGATTGAGCAATAAGGTTTTTGCCTCTAAATATAAACTTGCATTGCCTTCTGAGAAGGAATTAAAGCAAAAACTGAGAGCAATTCCGCTGTTGAGAGGGAAAAATGATAAGAAAAAATAACATAATGAAACTCCAGCTATCTAATGGCTATTACTTACGCTTTGACCATCTGTCTCGCTCAGATAGGGTTAAAATTTAATATGTTGAGGTGACTGATGAAAGAACTATCAAAAGACGAACTGATAAATCTTTATGAAACTTTGCCAGAAGATACTCTAAGAAAACTCGGTATTTATAGTAAGGCAAAAGAAGTGTATGAAGAAAAGCAGAAACTGGAGAAGTTAAAAAAGCACTAGGTTATCTTATAGGCGAGAAATTTTATGAACTTGTCAGAACTCGTAAATCTACAAAGAAGATGATAATGATCATTGATGAAGAAAGGAAAAAGTCAGATTATAACCCGATAAAAATAATTTCAGGAAGTGAACTGAAAGTAAATTTGGATGAAGAGTACGCAGACGCAAAGAAAAAAGTTGCTTTCCTGGAAGAAATATTAACTGAATTTGCTGAATTGATTAAGGATTCTTTTACGCCGCATGAGATAAGAGAATATTTTGACTCTGATTTGCGGCTTGGGGCTCTTGGGCATATACTCACAGAAGAACAGCACAACATATTTATTGAGAAAGAAGTAGTTGAACATTCACTTGATACTGAAATAGATGATACTTTAATCTTTGGTGAGATGATGAAATATTTTAATTGTTTTCCATCGTAGGGGAACCGGGACGAGGCTGATTTTAGGGAGATATTGCAAAGGATAAAAGGAAGGAATTTAAGAGCTTAAATAGTAGATATGAAAGTAGAAGTTAAACGCAGTAAGAGACGAAAAAGGACAATAAGTGCCAGGCTTGATGGTGATATAATGTATGTTTATGCTCCGGTAGATACGCCGGAAAAAGAACTGCATAAAATCATAGAAAATTTTAAGAAGAGATTTACCAGACGGAATCTAAAAAGGGAGATTAATAAAGAACATAATCTTAGAGAAGTGTTTAATAGGTTAAACAAAAAATATTTTGATGGAAAGATTAAAATTAAATCAATTGAATATGTCACAGTTCAGCAGAGTAAATATGGCTGTTGTAATTATAAAAAGAAAACAATACGCCTATCTCATTATGTTGCCCAGATGCCAGACTGGGTAAGGGATTATGTTATTATCCATGAGATGGCCCATATTTTGGAACCGAATCACAGTAAAGCTTTCTGGGATATTGTCTATCGCTATAAGTTGGCAGAGAGAGCACGGGGGTTTCTTATTGCTAAAAAAATGGAAGACAATCAAGAATTAGATATTGAATAAATAATCCTGAACATAAAGAATATAAAGAAATGATGAAGTGGCTTGGAGAAGAGTATGATCCAGAATATTCTGATATGATTGAAGTTATTTTTAGTGATTCTAAAAAGCGGTTAAGGATGCTTTCGGATTAAAATGATAATAGAAACAGATATTAATGAAATAAGAAGGATAGCAAAACTGAAAGAGGATGAAAACTGGGAATTCCGTTCTTTTCTAAAAGGTTGTGATTGGGGGAAAATAGATGTCATTGTACACAAACTATATAGAAATATATCTTCCAAAATTGATTGCAAAACTTGCGGAAATTGCTGTAAAAAGGTATTGCCGGTTCTTAATCAGAAAGATGTTGAAAAATTAGCTAATGGGTTAAAGCTATCTGTAGATGCTTTCAAAGATAAATATATAGTAGAAAGAGAGAATAATGAAGGAATTACATTCAATAAGAAACCTTGTCCATTTTTGAATAATAACTTATGCACTCAATATAAATACCGTCCGGAAGATTGTAGGTCATATCCACATCTGCACAAAAAGGATTTTAGTTCACGATTGATAAATGTTATTGAGAATACATCAATTTGTCCAATAGTCTTTAACGTTTATGAAGCTTTAAAAGAAGAGGTCTGGAATAATCCTGAGTTTGATGATTTTGACGACTTTGATTGGGACTGATAGGCTTTGTTATCAACACCATCCAATCCGGAAAGCCGATATTCTGGTTACTGCTGACAATGGCTGTTTTTTTAGCTGGCATACCTGAACTCCACCTTCCCCACACTCCCCTGCGTTATCTTTTATTAAATGAGAAATTATAGATGTGCGTTGAAAATTGACCTCCTATCGTCGTTGAAAATTGACCCACCCCATGGATGAAATAATATACTCCTGGAAAAGAAAAATTTCAGGAGGTAAAGGGGGTATGATTACAATAGAGAAGTGGGCGGCGATAAGGCAGTTAAATGAGCAAGGATATGGTAAAAGAACCATAGCCAGAATGCTTGGGGTGTCAAGAAGCACAGTGAAGGCTAATCTTTTCTTCCAGCTTGTTAGTAAACGATATAAGGTGAGTTCCATTATTTTAACCTCTAACAGGACCTTTGATGAGTGGGGAAGTATTTTTGGAGATGAGGTGATAGCAGCAGCTATTATTGATAGGTTAGTTCACCACAGCCATATATTTAATATCAATGGCAGAAGCTTTCGGGTTAAGGATAAGCTGGGTAAGGATCATGATAAAAAATGTTTATAAAAGCTTATAGAAGTCATTCTGAGGTCACATTTTGGCCTTATCGATATTTTTATCACCTTAAAATTTAAGAGGTTTAAATGGACCTTTATTTGAACCTTATAACATCTATCAACAGAGCACTTAAGAGGTTTTATCCTTAAAAACAGATTATAGGGTTCGGGGTGTTTGACAAAATAGCATTATCTGAAAAAATAGGGATGGGTCAAAATTCAATGGCGAAGACGAGTCAATTTTGGGTAGCGATCAACAACTTCTCATTAAAGCTCAACTTCATCTTAAAGAGAAAGTAGAGAATATTAAAAGACCTCTTAAACTTTTTGGCCAGGAAGTAAATTCGTTAACATTTGCTATGGCAAAAATGAGTGCTTTTATTCATGACATGGTTGCAGATATAAGAGTGGGTGATACTATAAGAAATCCGCGCTTTATTGATGGGGGGTAAGTTAAAGCAATTTAACAAGGTGACCGCAAATCCTATGTGGAATCAGAAGTTTCCACCCGATGTTTTCGAATCCGACCCTTATAACAGATTTTTATTGGGAATTCCGCCTTCAAATTCAACCTCGGACTGGGGTTGGATTCAGCATATGTTTGCATCTTTAAACAAGAAAGGTAAACTTGTTGTGGTGATAGATACCGGTGTTGTTTCAAGGGGAAGTGGTAATGTTGGAAGCAATAGAGAAAAAAAGATAAGGAAGAAGTTTGTGGATAAAGATTTTGTTGAAGCTGTTATCTTGCTACCTGAGAATATGTTTTATAATACTACTGCACCCGGCAATATTATTGTGATGAATAAAGACAAAAGACATAAAAAAGAGATTCTATTGATTAATGCTTCAAAGGAATTTGCTAAAGGAAGACCAAAAAACTATTTGACTGAAGAAAATATAAGTAAAATTGAGGATGCTTACAAGAATTGGCAGGAACTTAAAGGTTTTAGTAAGATAATACCTATAGATGAGGTAGTAAGGAATGACTATAATCTTAGTCCCTCAAGATATGTAACAACAGGTGAGAAGGAGGAATACCTGCCGATAGATGAGGCTTTGGTAGAACTTGCTCAAGTGGATGAGGAACGTTATGCTATTGACAGCGAATTAAGCACTATCCTTAGGAAACTTGGATACGAAAGGTTCAGCAATGGATAGCCAGGCGATTGTCCCAGTGGAAAGAATTGAGAAACAGATTTATCTGTTTCGTGGTAAGAAGGTTATGATTGATTCATATTTAGCAGAACTCTATGGTGTTCAAACAAGAGTTCTTGTCCAGGCTGTTAAGCGAAATATTGACAGATTCCCTGAGGATTTTATGTTCCAACTCACCAAAGATGAATTTGATGCTTTGAGGTCACAATTTGTGACCTCAAACTTGAAATCACAAACTGTGATTTCAAAAGAGAGACATGGAGGCAGGCGGTATCTTCCCTATGTTTTTACTGAGCAAGGGGTTGCTATGCTCTCCAGTGTTTTGCGAAGTAAGCGAGCTATTCAAGTCAATATTCAAATTATGCGTGCGTTTGTAAGGTTGCGTGAGATGCTTATCTCTCACAGCGAGCTTGCTAAAAAACTGGAGGTCTTAGAAAAGAAATATGATGCTCAGTTCAAAATTGTCTTTGATGCTATCCGCCAGTTTGTGGCTCCACCCGAAGAACCAAGCCGAAAAATTGGATTTCATAAAGAGGATGAGAAATGAAGGAGCGCAATAATCTCAAACAAACAGAAATCGGCTTAGTCCCTGAGGATTGGAATATGATATAAATAAAAAGACATCTGTGGGTAGAGGTTTTTAACTAGTTTCATAAAGTTAAAAGTAAGTAGAGGGAAATAAACAAGTTTAAAGAAACTTAGCAGGTGGAGTTTTTAAGGGTACTTACCGCATTACTAAATGATAACTTAACTAAGAGAAATTTTAAAAGAGGCTTTTATGAGCTGGATAGAAAAGCTAGATTTTGAAAAGGCTGTGAGAGAAATATGTAAGGAAGAACGTCAAGGGAAAGATTTATGTCTTGATCCCTTAAGATTTGAAGATCTTTCGATAAAATCTGTAAGGGAGATTTTAATAAAGACAGCCAAGGAAAAAGTTAAAAATGGAACTCCGGCCAACTCGTTAATTGAAATAGATGTTCCTAAATCAAATTACATTTTAAGACCTGGCGCTAGGCCTAATGTTTTAGACTGGGCAATATATGAAACTACGGTTAATTTTATCGGAGAAAAGATATATAGATTGATACCTGAGTGTAGTTACAGCTTTAACAGATTTCGAGAGCAGTTTAAACGAGGCAAGCAAAAGAGAAAAATAGAGCATTGGCTTGATTTTGGAAATAAGACTTTAGAATATTCTAAGAAATATAGATATATGCTTGTAACCGATATTACATCTTTTTTTGAAAATATAAGTTTGGATGTTCTAAAAGAGCGGTTGTTGACTCTTAAGACCGCTAGTGATTATGCTTCAGGGGTGAAGTATTTAATTGAAAATATTTTGAAGCCTTGGACTACAAGCAATAAAGTAAAAAACTTTGGTCTTCCCCAAGGTCCATCAGCCTCATCAGTTCTTGCAGATATATATCTATATTCAGTTGATAGAGAGATGGGAAGAAATAAAATAAAATTTATTCGATACATGGATGACATGAGGATTTTTACTAAAGACAAAGCAGACTTAAAAAGAGCATTAAAGTACCTTGTTAGGTCTTTGCGAGATCTAAAGTTAAACCTCAACTCAAAGAAGACAGATATTTATGATACTCAAGAGAGTGAATCATTAAAAAGAGTATTTGATCCAGAAAGGGGTAGGCTCGATTTGATTGATAGAGCATTTAATGCAAGAAAGGCAGAGTTGATACGTTTTGTAATTCCTTCTCTATTTTAATTGTTTGATATGACAACAAGCAACTCAAAGGATAGTTTTAGTGAACGACACCTTAAGTTTTTCCTTTCTCATGTAATTAGTTTAATGAAATTTGGATTGATAGATGAGGAAAAAACTGCGAAATTATCTATCTATTTTATTAATTTATTTGAGGATAAACCACATCTAACTAATTTAATTTGCTGGTTTCTTTTAGCAGTATGTGACTATGACAAGTCACTAAAGAATCCAATTAAAGGAAAGCTTTTAAAGTTTATTAAAGATTCTTCAAAGAATGTTTACGAATGGCAAGAGATGTGGATTATGGATACGCTGAGACAATTGAATAATTTAACTTCTAAAGAATTAAAAATTTTAAAAAAAGTGGGAAACACTCACGAGTTATGTCAGAGCCAACTAGCACTTATATTGGGCCGAGGTGGTAATCCAGACGATAGA
>JAYEHT010000311.1:0-6740 GCA_034659655.1 Candidatus Aerophobota bacterium
ATATATGTTTTCGACATTCTCGAAGAAGCTATGGATAGTTTAATTAGAGAACTGCAGCCCGTGACGGAAGCGAAAATCCTTAAAGCTGAATCCCCGGAAGCCCTGGTAAAGAGTTGTGAGGTTGTAGCTTCTGCAACAGCTATTCTCTCCAGGCCTGATCCTCAAATTCGTGACAGCTGGATAGGCAAAGGACAAACTATCTTAATTTGTGACCTGGATTCTTTCTGGGAATTGGATACCATGAATCGTGCCGACAAGTTTATTTTTGACAGTAAAGAAGAACACATAAATCTTAAAAATTCAGGATATTACCCTGATGGTCTTCCTGATAAAATCTACGCAGAGTTGGGTGAGATTGTAGCTGGACTTAAACCCGGTCGTGAAGAAAAAGGTGAGTTAATCGTAGTCAATAATATAGGAATGGCTATCGAGGATGTAGCTTTAGGTAAAGCCGTCCTGGATATTGCTTTAGAAAAAGAGGTGGGTAGAAAATTACCTCTTTAAAGTAAAAAGTAAATTAAGCGACTTTGTCCGCGATTTCCAGAAATGTGGGAGTAATAATGAAAATAAAAAACCTAGATAAATTCCCGGTAAATTTGCCTCTCGCAAAGGTAGGATATAGAGAGGAGGATAAGTCTTCATCTGTCTGGGCATCTGGAGTTCCTTCAATAATTATCCGGGTAAATACCGATGAAGGAATTTCAGGGCTTGGGGAAGCTACTACTATGACCTGGTATCTTGGCGAAACTCAAGAAGGTATAATGAAACTATTGGAATCGTACGAGCAATTGTTAATAGGTGAGGATCCTCTTAACATAGTCAATGCTCATCGTGTTATGGATCGAATTAAAGGGACAGGTGTAGCAGGTTCACCAGGATGCCGTTCAGCCCGGGCAGCTGTTGATATGGCTTTATATGACATCATCGGTAAGGTGCAAAATCGACCAGTATATGAGGTTTTAGGAGGTAGCTACCGCACCAAATTCGAAATGTTAACTAACTTATACGAAACTACTCCGGAAGAGAAGGCTAAAGCATGTCGGGAAAGTATCAGAGAAGGGTTTCGTGGTTTGAAAATAAAAGTTGGAGACCTTCTTCTCACAAAGGGATGGAGCATGCGGAACTTCAAAAAAGAGAAAGATAAACTTATCGCTGCTTTAGAAGCTGTTCCTCCAGACATCTATATTGATGCTGATGCAAATCAAAGCTGGAGAAATGCTAAAATAGCACTAAATGCGGTTGAAGAGTTACTTCAAAGTAAATACTATCCGAATCTTTCTCTGGAACAGCCTCTCCATTATTTAGACATTTCCGGTCACAGTTTTCTTCGGAAGTCTATTAAGATTCCCTTAATTTTAGATGAATCAGTGCTCTCACCCGAAGCAATGGTGGAAATAGTTAAAAATGAGGCTGCGGATAGAATTGTTTTAAAATTGGGTCGCGTAGGAGGTTTCTGGTTAGCCTGTAAAATTATAAATATTGCTGAGGCATCATCGATAGGTATAAGTGTAGATACAATGCCTTTTACCAGACTTGGAGATACTGCTAATTGTCATTTAGCTGCAACTATAAGAGACCCTTATCCGGTAGACGCAGAAGGTCATCTCTGGTTTACTGCCGATCCTTTCAAGGGAGGCATAGAGATAAAAAAAGGTAGGGCAATACTACCGAAAACTCCTGGATTAGGAATTCAACTCGATGAAGAGGTACTAAGAACAATAATAAAAACAGAATAAGACCAGAACTTTGAGTAATAGTTTAACAGAGCTAATCTATTACCCTCAATAAGCTCTGGCAAACAAGACCCTTTGAGAAGATTCTTCTCCACAATAGATGCATTTTCCTTCCTCTTTTTCATTACGGAAAGGAATGCAGCGAATGGTAGCTTTGGTGAGAGATTTTATTTTAGCTTCACATTCTGGTGAGCCGCACCAGTGAGCATAAATAAAGCCCCCTTTATCCTCAACTACTTTCTGAAAATCTTCAAAATTATCTACTTTAAAGGTTCTCTCCTCTTTAAATTTTTTGGCTTTTTCAAAAAGATTTTTCTGAATCTCATTTAAGAGAGTGGGGACTTGAAGAGAAACCTCATTAAAAGAGACGCTAATTTTCTCACCTGTATCTCGCCGCACTAAAATTACCTCTTTTTTCTCCACATCTTTTGGTCCAACCTCTATCCTTAAAGGAATTCCCTGCAGTTCCCATTCATTAAACTTATAACTGGGACGATACTCTTCCCTGTCATCTATTTTAACATTAAAATTCTCTTTTAGATTTGAATACAGGGATTGGGTATAGGAGAGAACTCTGCTTCTTTCTTCACTACTATAATATATGGGAATTATCACTACAGGTAGAGAGGCCAATTTAGGAGGTATTACGATACCTTTATTGTCAGCATGAGTCATAATGAGAGCTCCGATAAGACGGGTGCTTACACCCCAGGATGTTGCCCAGACATAATCTTCCCCCCCATCTCTGGTAGTAAATTTAACATTGAAAGCCCGAGCAAAATTTTGCCCTAAATTATGAGAGGTTCCTGCTTGAAGAGCTCTTCCATCCTGCATAAGAGCTTCAATGGTATAAGTTTGAAGAGCTCCTGCAAACCTCTCACTCTCACTTTTTCGCCCTTCATATACGGGAATAGCCATATACTCCTCAACGAACTTCCTGTAAATCCCGAGTATTTTAAGAGCTTCTTTCTCTGCTTCTTCATAAGTTTCATGTGCTGTATGACCCTCTTGCCAGAGAAATTCTGAAGTCCTTAAAAATAGACGAGGCCGAAGCTCCCAGCGAACTATGTTGCACCATTGATTTATAAGAAGGGGTAGGTCTCGATACGAGGTAATCCACCGCCTATACATACTCCATATCATAGTCTCGGAAGTGGGGCGAATAACCAGAGGCTCTTTCAGTTTTTTTCCTCCTCCATAAGTTACCACCGCGCATTCTGGAGAAAAGCCTTCCATATGCTCGGTCTCTTTCTGAATAAAGCTTTCGGGGATAAGAAGGGGAAAATAAGCATTAAGGTGCCCGCTTTCTTTGAACATTCTATCAAGGTTTTTTTGGATATTTTCCCAGAGAAGATAACCATTGGGACGAATTACCATACATCCCTTCACCGGGGCATAGTCGGCGAGTTTCGCTTTTAAAACAAGATCGATATACCACTGAGAAAAATTCTCCTCTTTCGGCGTGATACGATTTTCCATTTTCTCCTCCTCTTGGAAGCAATATATCTAAAAAGCCTCTTTTTGTCAAATTTATTTGACATTTCTCTTATTTATGTTAAATTGAAGCAGAAAGAGAGCAGGGGAGGTCAGAATAAATGCGTCGATATGATAAATGGATAATGTTATTCATAGTGGGAGTAATAGCATTGGCTGTTTGGGCTATACTTCCTCCCAAAGAGAAGATAAATCTCGGGTTAGACCTGAGGGGAGGTATGCATCTGGTATTAGAGGCGGATGAAAGTAGACTTCCTCCAGGAGAAGATATCAAAGATGCAATGAATACGGGTTTAGAGATTATCAGAAATAGAATAGACCAATTTGGAGTAAAAGAGCCTACAATTGTTCGTCAGGGAGATAAAAGGATAATAGTAGACCTTCCAGGAATAGAGGATCCTCAAAGAGCGATAGATATTGTCGGAAAGACTGCCTTACTTGAATTTAAACTATTGGATGAAGGTGAAGATTTAAGAGGGGCTCTTCAAGGAGAAATCCCTCCGAAAGATGAGATATTGTATGATTCGGAAGGCAAACCTTATCTATTAAAAAAAGAGACTCTCCTAACAGGTAAAACTATAAAGGATACGCGAGTAGAGATAGGAGAGTGGGGCCAGCCTTATGTAACTCTGGAGTTTGATAAAGAAGGAGCAGATAAATTCGCCCAGATTACAGGAAGACATGTAGGGGAGAGACTTGCCATAATACTGGATGATGTAGTTAAATCTGCTCCGGTGATAAAGACTCGTATTCCCGAAGGTAAAGCAGTCATTGAGGGAAATTTCACTATGGAAGAAGCAAATGAGCTGCGTATTGTTCTTAAAAGTGGTGCTTTGCCTGTTCCCTTCAATATTATTCAGAATACAACAGTGGGTCCTTCTTTAGGACAGGATTCTATAAGAAAAGGATTTTGGGCGGGAATTGTCGGTTTTATCTCTGTTATTTTATTTATGGGATTTTACTATAAAAAAGCGGGTTTAATCGCCGATAGTGTTCTTTTATTAAATCTGCTTTTCTTATTAGGAGCTTTGGCTGCTCTTAAGGCGAGCCTGACTCTTCCCGGTATTGCGGGGATTATTCTTACCATTGGTATGAGCGTTGATGCTAATGTAATTATCTTTGAAAGAATAAGAGAGGAGTTAAGGAAGGAGAGAGCTCCCCGCTCTGCCGTAGATGCCGGTTATAGTGGAGCTCTTAGGACTATCCTGGATGCAAATATAACTACTCTTATTACAGCTCTTATTCTTTTTCAATTTGGCAGCGGTCCCATAAAGGGATTTGCTACTACTTTATCCATTGGAATTTTAGCCAGTCTCTTTACAGCTATAGTAGTAAGCAAAACTATCTTTAATCTTCTGTTAGCCGGAAGACCTGTAAAACGGCTAAGTATTTAGGAGGAGTAGATGCAGTTTTTTAAAGAAACAGATATAGATTTTATCAAATTGAGGAAAATAGCTCTCCTCATCTCAGGATCCGTTATCGCTGTGAGTATTATTTCTCTTGTGTTAAAAGGGGGGCCAGAACTTGGTTTAGATTTTACCGGAGGGATTGAAGTCCATCTAAAGTTTAATGAGCTTACCCCTATCAGTCGTATAAGAGCCAGCTTATCCAGGATAGGTTTGGGAAGTTCTGTTATTCAGTCTTACGGCAGGAAAGATGAGAACCTGGTTCTTATAAGGTTTGGAGTGGAGGAGATTTCTCAGAATACCGCTTCTAAGATAGTCCCTGAGGTAGAGAATACAATAAAAGAGGAATTTAAAGAGAGGAGAAGTGTATTTATACCTCAAAGCACTAACTTAATCGGTCCTAAAATAAGCGAGGAACTTCGAAGAGCCGCTCTATTGGCTGTAATCTTTGGTTTATTGGGAATGCTTATCTATATCTCCTGGAGGTTTAAGTTAAGATTTGCTGTGGGAGCGGTAGCTGCTTTAGCTCATGATGTATTTATCAGTGTAGGAGCTCTTTCCTTAGGTAATTTTGAGTTTAATCTTCCCATAATAGCTGCCTTACTTACCATCATTGGATACTCCCTGAATGATACTATTGTTATCTACGATAGAATCAGGGAGAATTTTAAAACTTACCGCAAAAGAAGATTCTCCTACAAAAAGGTATTTAATTTGAGCATCAATCAATCCTTGTCCAGAACCATAGTTACTTCCTTAACTACTTTTGTGGTGGTTTTAGCTCTCTTTTTATGGGGAGGACCATCAATTCATGGATTTGCTTTTACTCTTCTGGTAGGAGTAATAGTGGGGACATATTCCTCGAGTTTTGTAGCTACCCCTGTAGTATATACCTGGGGAGAGAGTAAGACTAAAAAAAGATGAAGGTATTGATAGCGGCAGGAGGAACAGGAGGACACCTTTATCCTGCTTTAGCTATAGCTTCCTGCCTTAAAGAGTTCGAGTCTGCTAATCATATTTTGTGGATAGGGGGAAAAAGAGAGCTTGAGTTTAAAATCGCCTCTTCCGAAGGATTTAAATTTAAAAAAATTGGCATCCAGAGTTATCCGAGAACTTTATCTATAAAGTGGATAACCTTCTGGTTAAATTTGTGGATATCTTTTGTTCAATCATTAGTAATACTTCTCCGGTTCAAGCCTCAAGTGATTGTAGGGATGGGAAGTTTTCATTCCTATCCGATAGGGGTGCTTTCCTTTTTGCTAGGTATTCCCACTTTAATCTGTGAACAAAATGTATATCCTTCCCTCAGCAATAGATTTCTCTGTCGCTGGGTATCAAAAATAGCCATCAGCTTTCCTCAAACGAAAGATTTTTTCCCTCTTAGAGTAAGGAATAAAATATATTTTACAGGCAATCCCCTTCGCTCGCAAATCTTCAAAGTAAGTAAAGAAGAGGGTTTAAAAAAATTAGATTTAAGTAAAGATAAATTCACTCTACTTTTTACCGGCGGTAGTCAGGGAGCTCACTCACTTAATTTATCCGCAATAGAAGCGGTTAAGCTATTAGAAAGGGGGGATTTCTCAGATAAAATTCAGATAATCTTTATCACAGGAAAAAATGATTTAAAATGGGTAGAGGAATCTTTGAAGAATATAAAAACTAAATCTCTAATTCTTTCTTATCTGAATCAAATGGAGTATGCTTATAAGGCATCCGATTTAATTATTTGTAGAAGCGGGGCAACAACCATTTCTGAAATTACCGCCTCAGGGCTTCCTGCCATATTAATTCCTTATCCTTACGCCACAGAAAAACATCAACTTAAAAATGCGAAGGTTTTGCAAAAAGAGGGAGCAGCCTCTATTATTACAGAAGAAGAGTTAAGTGGGGAGAAGTTGAAAGAGAGTATTTTAAAATTGGTTAATGATAGAAACTTATTTAAGAAGATGAGAAAAAAGAGTAAAGCGCTGGGAAAACCGGAAGCTACAGAAAAAGTGGTAAAAATGATCTATGACTTGGCAGAAAAAGCAGGATTAGAGGATTAGAGGATTAAAGGATTAGAGGGGAAAAACCAGGATTAGAGGATTAAAGGATTAAAGGGGAAAAA
>JAYEHT010000312.1:0-6633 GCA_034659655.1 Candidatus Aerophobota bacterium
CCAACCATTTTCTTCCAATTATATCAGAAGATTCTCTTGAGACGAGAGAAAAAATCAATCACAATAAATTATCAACCCAACTTATGCGGGTTTCAGAGGCCAAAATCCAGTTGTCCGAACCTCAGAAGTAAATATTAATATACTTATTCCCCATAAAAAGATAAAAATGCTCCCTTCAGAATTAGAAGAGATAACTAAGGTATGCAAGGCCCTTTCCGATCCTACCAGATTGAGGATATTTTTATTTCTCGCAAGAGAGACTTTTTGCGTTAACGCCATAGTGAGTTTTCTTGATATATCTCAATCAGCTGTATCCCAGCATCTGAAAATTTTGCGAGAGGCAGAATTAGTTAAGGTGGAAAAAAGAGGTTGCTGGATGCACTACTCGGCTAATCTAAAAAAGGCGGGAGAATTTGCAGATACCATTTCAAAGATTGCAGAAGAGGAAAAAAAGAGTGGCAGAAAACTGTGAAAATCAGATTCTTTGAGTTTAACTTAAAAGAGGTTGCCAAACTCGTTTAAGGGTATGGAGATGAGGAAAGATTTAGCTATAAGGGTATTGGAGTTAACCAAGTTTTATGGAGAAACTGTTGCTGTTGATCATATCAGCTTTAAGGTAGAAAAGGGTGAGATTTTCGGCTTTCTCGGCCCAAATGGTGCAGGAAAAACCACCACCATCAGGATACTTACAGGAATTCTTACACCGGATGAGGGGGAGGCTAAAATTATGGGAATGGATGTTATTAAAAACCCTATTACCGCTAAACAAATTATGGGGGCTGTTCCTGAGGTAAGTAATGTTTACGTAGGCCTTTCTGCCCGGGAGAATATGATACTGATGGGAAAGCTTTACGGAGTAAAAAAAGAGGAAAGAGAGAAAAGAACCATAGAGCTTCTTCAAAAATTTTCTCTTATTAAAAGAAAAGATGAGAAAACAAGAAAATTTTCCAGGGGAATGAAACAGAGACTAATTTTAGCTATGTCTTTAATTCATGCTCCAGAGATTCTTTTTCTTGACGAGCCCACCTCAGGACTTGATGTTCAAAGCAGCCGTATCTCATCCTCTTCCTCTTGCAGGAGGTATGCTTATCTCCTCTTTATGCTTTTCCTCTCTGGGGGTTCTCTTATCTTCTCCTGCCACCGAAGCTCCTTCTCAGGTAATGATGCTCTCCAGCCTGGTTAGGTTTCCCCTTGTTTTTATCAGTGGAATACTCATCCCCCTGGAAAATCTTCCTCCCTGGGGGAGGTTGGTAGCTTCTATATCTCCCTTAACTTATACCACCGACATAATTAAATATAGCCTCTACGATGTGGGGTTTTACCCTGCCTTTTTAAATATACTGGCACCGTTTGCCTTTTCTATAGGATTTTTCAGTTTTGCACTGAAACTCCACGGGAGAAACCTTGCAAAGGGAATATGAACCTAGATTCGGGAAACTATTGAAGCTCCTCCTGAATAGAATAAGGCTAGTCAGGATTTAGGAGTGAGAGTACAAATAAATCTGCGAAGAATTTGGTGAGTTGACTAATCGGAATTTTTATCTATAATATTTAATAGTTTCTATATAGAAAATTTTGAAAAAACTCGGATAAAATAAAGATGCCTTTTAAAGTAAAAAATCAAGAAAAACCGGATAAGAGAAATAGCAGGGATGGAGGAAGAGTAGAAAATTTTGCCAGGATTTTCGAAATACTGGGGAGTAGAACAAGGTTAAAAATACTAAAAATAGTTGCTAATGAGGAAAAGTGCGTAAATTTTCTGAGTAAAAAGCTGAAACTATCTCAGCCCACCGTATCTTATCACTTAAAACTCCTTTTAAACCTTTGCCTGGTAAAACAATCCAAAACAGCCCAGTGGGTACGATACAGTCTTGACAAAGAAAAATTAAGAAAACTGCTGGCTGGTTTTTCCGGGGTTTACGGAATTTTAAAACAGGAGAGAGAAAAATAAGGAGAGCCAAAATGGATATGACCTACCTTATAAGGTTCTTTTTAAAAAACAGGACAAATCGCTATGTCTTTAGCCTTCTTTCTAAAAAGGATAAAGGTGGCGGAAGCATTCTTGGAGATATTTTCTCCCTTTATATTCCAGAGAAAGGATACGTGCCTTTCTCAAGAAAGTTAAGGGTATTACCATTTTATCTTTTCTTTGAGATAGGCAGAGTTGTTTTTGGGCAGACCAGGGAAGATGTAAAAAAAGAGCTATCCACCCGCACCTTCCAGAAGGGAATATCCCTTGTTATGAGATCAGTTGCTCATTATGGACTAACATACCCTCAAAAGTTCATTGCTCCTCCAGTTGTTGTCTGGAACTTTACTAATATTTGTAATTTAAAATGTAAGCATTGCTATCAGAGCGCCGGGAAAAAATTACCGGAGGAGCTTTCCCTTAAAGAGAGGCTGAATGTAATTGATCAGTTAGCAGCTGAAGATGTTTTCTCAGTCGCCTTCTCAGGAGGGGAACCTTTAATGGATGGGGACATCTGGCCAGTGATTGAGAGAGCAAAAAAAGAAGCTATATATGTTTCCATAGCAACTAATGGAACATTAATTACCAGAGATGTGGCTAAAAGGATAGCTAATACAGGGGTGGATTATGTTGAAATTAGTGTAGATAGCGCTGATATAAAAAAGCACGATAAATTCAGAGGAGTTCCTGGAGCCTGGAAGAGAACAATTGAGGGGGTTGAAAATATAGTAGAACAGGATTCTGTTAATGTAGGTCTTGCTCCCACTATTACCAAGATGAACTTTAATGAATTGGAGGATTTAATGAAACTGGCTTTAAAGTTAAAGGTGGATAAGTTCTTCCTCTTTAACTTTATTCCTATTGGAGAGGGAAAAAATTTAATCGATCTTGATCTTACTCCCGAAATGCGAGAAAAAATGCTAAATGCCTTATACGATTATTATGTAAAAGAGGGGATAGTTTCTTTAACTACCTGTCCTCAGTATGCCCGGGTTTCTATGATGAGGAGTAAGGGTCAGTTAGCCCCTACTTCTCATTACACTATGGGCAGAGGAGAGAAGACACGCCTTATAGCTGAATTTGTAGGAGGATGTGGGGTGGGAAGGGCGTACTGTGCTATTCAACCGGATGGAATAGTTACCCCCTGTGTATATATGCCCATACCAGTGGGCGATTTAAAAAAACAGAGCTTTAAGGAGATTTGGACAACTTCACCTATCTTAGAGGAGCTCCGCAACCGTGAGGATTTAAAAGGGCACTGTGGAGTGTGTGAATACCGTTCAGCCTGTGGAGGATGCAGGGCAAGAGCCTATGCCTATTTCGGAGATTACAAGGCACCTGACCCGGGCTGTATTAACAATAAGGAAGCCTTTCTCCAGCTCAGAAAGAAAGCCCTCGTTTCTAGTAAATAGAGATAATAATACCCGATACTGTTCTTACCGCGGATAAGGCGGTTATGATTAATTATCGCCTCGCCTGCCCGGGAGTCTTTACTGCTTGCATACCAGGAGGGTCCCTGCCCAGAATATTCAAAAATTAGGTAGAGAAAAAGATTTTTATTTCTCCGCCCACAAATAGAAAAAGAGGATAATAGGGGAGGGTAGTTATGAGTTCTCAACAATTATACATTTTGCCTTCACAAAATTCTATCTATCTTTTTAACAAAAACGGGGGTTTTTCCAAGGTTGAGGGTTTATACAGATAAAAAGAGAGAAAAGATGCTGGATCCTGATGCCCATTTAATGCTTGAATTCAAAAACGGAGATATCTCCTCCTCTGAAAAACTCCTGCAAAAGTATAAAGAAAGAGTTATAAATATTATCTACCAATTTATTGGTGATAAAAATAAGGCAGAAGATTTAGCTATAGAGGTCTTTCTAAGGGTATACAGGGCAGCAAAAAGATATGAAGCAAAGGCAAAATTTGCCACCTGGCTATACAAAATCACCACCAATCTCTGTCTTAATGAAATAAGAAAAAAGAGAAGGCTTTCCACTATTTCATTGAACAAACCTGTTTTAACAGAGGAAGGAGAAGAGGAGAAGCTGATCGATAGAATTGCTGGTCCTTTCCCTTCATCTCAGGAGATTCTGGAAGAAAAGGAGAAAGAAGCATTGATAAGAAAAACAATCAGCTCATTGCCGACAAAGCAAAGAATTGCCATCATTCTTCAAATATACGAAGAGCTATCTTACAAAGAGATCTCCAAAATCTTGGGTTGTTCGATAAAAAGCGTAGAGCGGCGCCTTTATCGGGCAAGAACAAATTTAAAAGAAAAGCTCAGTTCCTGCTTAAAGGCCGGGAAAAAATAACGGGGGTTTTTAAAAAATTCTGTGTTTATATTAATGGATAAATAAAATGAAGTGTAGAAAAGTAAAACAAAAATTGGTAGCTTATTTAGACGGGGAGCTTCAGGAAAGGCAAAAGCTCTTAATAGAAGAGCATCTCAGCAAATGTGCTCAATGCAAAAGAGAAGCAGATTTACTGAACAAAACCTTTTATCTTCTCAAAAATCAGGAACATTTGAAGCCCTCTGAGGATTTTGAGGCTAACCTCTGGAAAAGGGTTCATTCCGCAGAGAAAAGAGAGCTTCTGCCTCAAAATATTTTTGGACGGCTGGCTCACCTTAGCTTACCAGCGGCAGTTGCTGCCGCTTTAATTATAGGGGTTATTGTAGGAAACTTTATGGAAAAGAGAGTGCCTTCTCAAAATGCTAACTTGGAAGAAGAGTGTTTAACTTCAATAGGACTGGACAGTTTTGAGAACCTTCCCCCTGGTTCCCTCCCTGAAATTTACTTTAACTTAGCCACTACAAAAGAGGTAGAAAACGGATGAAAAAAAAGATAATCATAATCTTGGTAGTTGTCTTCGCTGGTGGTCTTTTTTCGGGTTTTTTTATTCCTAAATTGTTTAAAAAGGAGAATTTGCCATCCTCTCCTACCAATTTCCTCTGTAAATATCTTTCTTTATCAGAATCTCAAAAAGAGAAAATGGAATCTCTGAACAGGGTATTTTATCTCAAAGCAGAGAAGATAAAGGATCAACTTAATCAAGAAAGAATTGAATTAAGCGAACTATTAGGAGAATCTTCCCTGAATTGGGAGAAAATAGATGATAAGGTGAGCAAAATTGTCTCCCTGCAGGCTCAACTTCAAAGAGAAACAGTAAACCACCTGGGAAGGATAAAATCTATACTGACCCCGGAGCAGAAGATTAAGTTTTTCTCCCTGATAAGAAGAAGACTACATCATAGAGGACCATGGAAGAGAGATCGAAAAGGACGATTTTAACTCTTGAGAAACGATATGATAGAAAGGAGGTGGAAATAGATGAAGAAGACACATACGATACCCTTGATAGTGGTTATGCTGCTCCTCGGAGGCATTGAGGCAGCGTTTGCCGGAGGACCTCGTTGGAGCAGCAAACCTTTACCTTCAAAGTACGAGTCAGGTAAAGTTAATCTTAATCTCACGGAAAATCAGACAAAAGAGCTACAGGATCTGAGGTTGGAATACCAGAAAGAGATGCTGGAGGCGAGAGGCACTCTTCAGATCAAACGCCTGGAACTTCGAGGTCAACTCTTGTCCGAGGAGCCGAACCGGGCAAAGATCGACTCTCTGGTGGAAGAGAGGGGTGAGCTGTGGACAGATATACAGAAGAAGATTCTCGATTACCAGCTCAAAGTAAAAGAGATTCTCACCGAGGAACAGTGGAACAAACTCCGTCTCTATCACTCCTTTGGCAACAAGGCACGGAAAGGTCGGGATGTTGGCGGTAGAGGATACTCGAGATGCTTGAGGGCTCTGCCTTAACCAATGGTAAGCCTTGATTGGGGAGGCCAAGGGGGATGATAACCGGGTCTCCCCGGCTTACCTTTGAAAAGATCAAGATAGGAAGCTGTGCTTCTTAGTCAAACCTGGAGAATTTGCCTTTTAGCTGCAAGGGTTAAAAGCTGTTTTTCAACCTTATCATAGATGTATTTCTCAAAGTGTCAAGAATATCTCGGGACTTTTCTCTCACCGCCAAAGTTAGGTAGGGAACGGTCGTGACCGTTCCCTATAAGGCTTCTTCGGGGGAAGTCCCTCGATACCTGTATAAACCTCTGAACCGATACTTTCTTATAATGATCAAGTAGAGGTATAATTTATCTATCAATCTAAGGAAACTAAAAAAACTTATTGTAGGAGAACGGGTTGATACAAATAACCCTAATAAAAAGAGCGAAAAGGAGGACTGCATAGATGTTATCAACACAACAAAAAACAAGAAACTTAAGGCACATGGTCTCAGGATATGTTAAGATAAATACTAATGATTATGAGGAAGAGGCAATGAAAAAAATGAAAAGAATACTGCTTTTTGGCCTGGTGGTGAGCATCATTCTTCTGTCCACCAGTTCTTTTGCCCAGGAAGCTGAGGTGAGAAACCTGAGTTTGGAGAAGAGTGTCAATATTGCACTGAAGAAGAATCTTGACTTTAAGATGACGGAACAGAATACCAGTCTGCGAGAGGTAGACTATGAGCAGGCTCAAGCCAACAATCTCCTGCAAACCTCTATCGTGAATCTGAAGAATGCTGAGTTTGCCTTCAAACAGGCTCAAAATACTTTAGAGGAGCAACGAAGACAGCTTACCTTCCAGGTTATGAACGCCTACTTTCAGGTA
>JAYEHT010000313.1:0-6627 GCA_034659655.1 Candidatus Aerophobota bacterium
AATCATAGCTGTAATCTTCTCCTCACTTAGAGGAGCCGGTTGAAAAAAGGACACTCGAACAGCCAGCACACAGCCAACAACAGCTATAACTAGAGCCACAATAGAGAACACAAAGTTCGCCTTCATTCCCATTCTTCCTCACCTCCCTATTCACCCTAAAATTAGCTCATTTGTAAAAATAGAGTAAGTTGCTCTATTCTATTTTCAAAATTGGCTCACAAGAGCCTTATATATAGAACTTTAGAGGTTAAGACGATATATTATATCCCCTTATTCTCTCGTCTTAGGAATTGAAAATACTGTCCGAACATCGGACAGAGCCCAAAATGAGCATTGATAAAGCAACTTCAGCGGTTTATTAAGAAAAATAAAAACTAACTTCTAATTTTTATATTTTTCAGTTAGTCTTTTTATTTTATTTTCAATTATTTCTCGTTTTAATTTTTCCATTTTTTCTTTGGTTGGCCTACGCTTATTTTGAAGTTCAAAGTTTTTTATCCGAAACCCAAGGAAACCTTCCATTTCCTTAGTAAACTCAGGATTAGCCAGCCATTCTTTATCTTTTTTCTCTTGTAGTTTCTTTTCTTCTATCTGCTGTTTTAATTTTTCTCTTTCCCTTTTTTCTCTAACTTTTTCCTCTTTAAAGACTTTTGAAGCTTCTTCTATGTAATTCAAAATTGCTCCAAAGTACTTCATCTTATAATTAGTTCTAGATGCCTTTTTAAGAGCATAATTAACAATATATTTTGCTTTTTCCTCTCCATATTGATCAATTAGTCTTTGTGCCTGCTCTAATTCTTTTTTCTTTACCTTATAATCCTTAATTTGATTATGCTTATTTTGGAAGTAGCAAACTAGATTTTGAGCTTTAGAGTCTAACGAAGATAAAAAAGAGCGGTTAGAAGATAACCCTGTATCTGGGGAATTAATCTCTCGTCGTTTTCGTATCTCTTTTTTAGCTCTTCTACCCGGATAGTAACGAATTAACCAACTATCTTTATCTTCTCTCCATCTCACCTTATTCAGAAAACCAGTTTTAACTAGTTCGTTATGAGCAGGTTCCAAATATTTTTTAGCATGAGAGAAATGTTTTTGAATAGTTATAGGTAATAATTGACAAAGTTTTTGATAATAGAACCAAACATATGATTGCTTTCTATTTTTTAAGCCATAAAACCTTACTCCTAAGATTTCGTAAAGTCTTGAGGCTGTTTTACTTTTAAGGCTCTGGAGATACTTATAGTTAAGGGGTTTTACATAGAAATTATTTATGCTTTGAAGATACCAACTTCCTAAGAAGAGATAATTAGTGTCAGCTATATTTCCGTCCGGTAGTTCTTCATCTTTAAAAACTGCCCTGTCATAAAGATGGAAAGTATCACTAATTCGTCTTTTCACTTTTTTACTAAAGAAAGCTCCTTCAGATGTTACCGTGGTAGCAACTATTCTTTGTAGAGATTTTTTAATTCTTTTTTTGTTTTCACCAGAATCAGCAATTCCCATTTTCTTGCATAATCCATAAAGAGAACCTAAGCAAAGAGGATTTACAACTTGGCCTTCTTTATCTAAAATTCTGTCAATGATTTGCTCAATAACTTTATGGGCTTCTCTATCGAAAGGGCCAGGGTAGCCATACTTTACATTAGCAGTAACTTGCCAAGATATCTCTAGTTGCTGGTTATCTTTCCTGATTATATCTTTGTACTCAGCCTGCAATTTTTGTCTTAGTCCTTTTTTAGATAGAGCAAAAAACGGGAACATCAAAAAATTTACTTCTGCTTTAATGAATTCCGGTATGGGTAATTCCTGGTTTCTTTGCTGCAGATCTATTTTGTCTTGTTTTTGATTTTTTGAGACTTGAGCATGTTTAGTCATTTTTCTTTTTAAATTTAAAATTTACACTTTTATGTGTGTTGTTTGTATGTTTGTTATTAGTACCTTGCTTAGAATCCTTTGTTTGATAGTATTTTAGAGGATAAATTGATATTAAACTTCCCGAATTCTGATATTAAACTTCCCGAATTCTGATATTAAACTTCCCGAATTCTGATATTAAACTTCCCGAATTAAAAATATTTTGTTAATTTATCTAAATCAAAACCATCTGATGGTTTTTTACTAGGAGTTTTTGGTTTTTTCTTCTTTTTGGATTTAATTTCTTTTTCAGGTTTAGATTCATGAAGTTTATAAACTCCAAAACGGACTCTTTCTAAGAATCTTTTCTCAGGTGGATAAGAAGAGGAGGGGATAGTGACTAGTAAACTCGTCATCGATCCTAAAATAGAGGGCCTTTTTACTTTAGGGTTTAGTTTTTTAGCTATCTGAAAAACCTCCTCTGGTGTAAATTCATTTTTTCCTTTTGAAATAAGTTCTTGAGTACTTTTCAAGATAACATCTCTTAAAGTCATTATTTCTCCTTTTTGTAACTTGATATACATAGAGAATAGGGGGGAGGGGATTATTGTTTAGTTTTTGTAAGCTCCTTTAAAGTTTTTCTTAAAACATCAATTATTTCTGAAATATCAACCCTGGTTTTATTGAATTTAATTTTTAAGATAAATTCTTTTTTAGGAGGTTGGTATTTATATTCATAAAATTTTGGTCTTCCTTTAGTTTTTTTAAGTGTTTTAAGTTTTGTTCTTGCTTCTCGGACAGTTAATTTTCCTTCCTTTATCTGCTTATAAAACTCTCTTATATTTTTCTCATCACCTTGCCGGGTAAGCAGTAATAATAAGGATTTAGGTACAGCGTCCGATGTTCGGACACTCTCTTTTATCTCTTTGGGCAGCTTAAGTAAGCTGAGCATTTCATTAACATAAGTTTTTGGTAATCCCAATTCTTTGGATGCCTCTCTTTGAGAATAATCTGGGTTTTTTATTCTTTGATTGTTAATTAGAGTTTGAATAGCCTTTGCCTCTTCCAAAACTGGGAGATCCTGCCTTTGGATGTTTTCAATTAATTGGTGAATAAGCCGAACACGTTTATTTATATCTTTAATAATGCAGGGTATCTCTAAAAGCCCGGCTAATTTAGCTGCATCATACCTGCGTTCGCCATTGATAATCTTAAAATAATCTTGGTGGTCTACATATTCTACAGTAATCGGTTGCAGAAGACCGTGTTTTTTGATCGAGCTTGTTAGCTCCCTTAGGTTTTTCTCATCCCGGCTTTTTCTGGGCTGTTCAGGATCCGGCTTTATTCTGGAGATATCAATGACTCGTGCACCAGAAAGTCCCTTTGTCCCCTCTCTAATACCCTTTCGCTCTTTTTCAGTTACTTCTTCTGTTTGGGTAAGGAGAGAAGCAAAGGTATCTTTAGCAAAATTTCTTAAAATAGTTTCCTTTTTTTTAGCCATGATTTAAGATCTCCTGAGCTAATTTTTTGTATGCTTCTGCCTGTTCTGATGATGGTAGGTAGGTGGTGATTGGTTTCTTAAAGGTAGCTGTTTCAGCATACTTAACGCTATTTTTTAAATGTATTTTAAAAACTTTGTCTTTGAAGCTTTCTGTGATAGTCTCTTGGTAGACTTCCTCCAGCTTTCTTCTTCCAGCAAACTTATTTATAAGGTACCCCATTATTTTAAGCTTAGGGTTTGCTCTTTTCTTTATTTTAGCTATGGTATCCCTTAAATAAGCTGTTCCTTTTACAGCCCACTCCTGACACTCCAAGGGTATTATAACTTCGTCTGCGGCTACAAGTCCAATTCTTGTTGCTAAACCTAAACTTGGGGGGCAGTCAATAATGATGTAGTTGTAGTTATCTTTTATCTCTTTTAATTTATCGGCTAAAAAATATTGGGCGTCTGGCTCTCTAGCTAGCTGAAGGTCCATTTTGCTTAGGTCAATATTTGAGGGAATAATGTCTATGTTTTTAAAAGAGGTCTTTTGAATAACACCTGAGATAGCTGTATCGTTATCTAAAAGAGCATCAGCTACTGTAGTCTCAAGATTGTAGATGTTATCTAAAAAGACAGAGGAAAGATTGCCTTGTTGATCTAAATCTATTAGGAGGATCCTTTTGTTCTTTTCAGCTAAAGCACCGGAAAGATTAAAAGTGATATTTGTCTTTCCGACCCCTCCTTTTTGGTTGGCGATAGCGATGATTGTAGACATTTTTTAACCTATTGGGTTATCTTTTGTATTATAAACATTTTTATCTCGCTCTATTTTTAAGGTTAATCTCCAACTGAAAGTTATTAAGTTCTTTTGTAGCTTTTTGATAGGCAACTTTGTGTTTAAACCCCTGCTTTAAATATTTCCATATTGTCTGGATCTTTTTGAAATCCTTCTCTGTAAACTCCCTAGCCTCTAGGTCCCCCCTTGGAATCCTTTTAGGCTGGACATAGCCTTTTTGTTCTAGGTAATATAGTTTATGCCTTGGGATATCTATTTTTTTTAAAATATCAGAGGTTTGCATCATTGTTTCCCTCATAAATTTATAAATATAGATTTATTTTTCTATAGTATATCTTATAAAAATAATATGTCAACTGAATGGGATAAATTCCATATAGAGATTTATTTAAGCTTATTAGCTGGGGGGTGTTTGGTTGAAAATATAGTGCTGTGTAGCTAAAAGAAGTCACTTAGAAGATGATGGACAAAGTATAACGAAGCATTTAACCGTTGTTAGACAAGATTGATTTTCAATCATGTAAAGTGGGTACAGCAATTATCTAGCCTTTCTTTGGTACTCCCATGTTCTCCAGTCAAGTTCATATGCTTTCATGCCCAGTTGCTTTGCCACTTTTTCTAACAGGGTTACAAGTTCGTTACCGCACAGCACCCGGTGGATAATTGACTCTACGAAGCGTCTAACGTGAATGTCGGGTTTGATGGTTTCTACCCCTTGCCTCATTACTAGCCACTTATATATAGCAAAGCCCATCTTAGGGATTTTTTCTTTAAAATCTCTTTCAAAATCGCTCGTCTTTGCCCAGTGACTTAGAGCCTCTTGCGATGTTATCCCCATGGACTCAAAATAAGCAACCAATTTTCTTAACAGAGAAATCCTATTCCAGTATCTGTACCCCCATAAGTGCAGAGAAGCAGCAATATTACCGTTCCTGTTATCCGGATACTTTGCAAGAAGACTTTTTAGATCAGTGAGAGTTCTTATCTCGTTCCATCGGTGTTCACGATAATAGCCTATCGAGCTTTCAACAGTGCGGCTAGGTAGCTGAAAATCCAGGACAGTGAGGAAAAGATTAGTTATGTAGTCGTGCTCCAGGTACATGCCCTTGGCCGGTGACAAAGATTTACACTTTTGCAAAACTAAATCAAATTCATGTTGGGTAATCATCATTAATACCTCCTAACTTGATATATACGGACTTAGATTTAATTCTTTGATTTGCCACTTGTTTAAAAATTTTCTAATAGCTTCTTCCGGGGAAAAATTTAAATAAAGCTCACTGTTTGCCAATCTATCATAACCAATTAAGTCCTTTCGTTAATTTCTGGAATAGTATACAATTGTTTTTGAGTCTTTTAATTCCGCTTTCTGTTTCTTTCTCTCCAATTGTTTTAATTCCTCAAATTATTTTTTAGGTTAGTTTTATCAATTCCACCGCTTTTCTTCTATCTGCCTCTTGAGTATGCGTGTACCTACTCGTTGTTTCCGCTCTTTTGTGTCCAGCAATGGCTTGAATTACAGGAAACGGTACTCCTTTTCTGGCAAGCTCAGTAAAACAGGTATGCCTTAAAGAGTGAGGTGATCCTTTAAGGTCTGCAAAATATAAATATTTTTTTACTAAATAATAAACTGTTGCCTTGTTAATTCTTTTCCCCCTGTTGCTTATAAAAAAAGAACCGGTTTTGTTCCCTCGTTCTTCTAAATATTCTTTTAGAGCTTTTACAACATCAGGCCCCATTTCTACCAACTGCTGGTCTCCTCCCTTACGAGTAACTTTAACCTTCCCTTCTTTTAAATCCACATCATTAAAATCTAAATTAACTAGCTCTGAGCGTCTTATCCCGGTTCCCAAAAATAGGCTAACAATAGCAAGATCGCGCTTTAAACATTTAGGCGGTGCATATTCTCTGATAGTATTTAAAAGATGTAGATACTCTGTTTCGGTAAAATAACTTGGAACCTTATGGTTAATCTTAGGGGTATCGATACCAAAGCTGGGATTAGATTCTAAAAAATTCTCTCTCACTAAATATTTTAAAAATGACTTTATGCAGGAAAGAGCCCTAGCTCTTCCCTGTTTTTCGTTGGTTTTGGATAAATAGATGAGAAAATTACGAATATGGTTCTTCTCAATCTTCTCTAAGGAATTTATTCTTTGACTTTTTAAATAGTTAATGAATCTTTCAAGCTCAAATTTATAAGCAAGAATAGTATTTTCGCTTCTTCCCTTTTCAAATTCAAGCCAGTGCAAAAATTTTTCTTTCATCTTAATCATAACTTAAAGCTCCTCTTTTTCTTCTGTCTTTTAATGTAAGCTTTTAAATCTTTCTCATCAATTCTCCAGGAGTCCCCTACTTTATAGCCAACAATTTCTCCTTTTTTTAAAAGCCGATAGATGGTGATCTCAGTTACTTTAAGATGTTCAGCCACTTCCTGGACAGTGAAAGTTTGGGGTAAAACTTTCTTTTTTTCTTTGCTCATTTTTAGCCTCTT
>JAYEHT010000314.1:0-6577 GCA_034659655.1 Candidatus Aerophobota bacterium
ATCTGGAGGTACGATAAAAAGATTAAAAATAAACAGTCTTATCAACCCCGGATAGTGGAGATCAAAAGATAGAAATTCTGATTAAAGCAAAATTTTATGAGGTGAAATATGAGAGCTTATGGGCCAGTTCCATCCAGACGATTGGGGCATAGCTTAGGAATAAATAATATTCCCCCTAAGGTATGTACTTATTCTTGCGTTTATTGCCAGCTCGGAAAAACAACAAAAATGGAGATTAGCCGTAGAAATTTCTACAGAACTGATGAGATAATTAAAGAGGTTAAGGAAAAGGTAGAGAGTGCCAGGAAAAAGAGAGAAACCATAGATTATTTGAGTTTTGTGCCCGATGGAGAACCGACCCTGGATATTAATATCGGGAGTGAGATTGACCTCTTAAAACCTTTAGGAATTAAAATCGCTGTGATTACAAATGGTTCATTAATATGGGATGAAGATCTTAGAGGTGATTTATCAAAAGCTAATTGGGTCTCTCTAAAAATCGATACCATGAGTAAGGATATCTGGCATAAGATTAATAGACCCCACAGATTATTGAAACTTGAGGCAATTTTAGAAGGAGAGCTTGAATTTGCCAACATTTTTAAAGGCGAGTTAACAACAGAAACTATGCTCATCCAGGGTGTCAACGACAATGAAAAGGAGATTAGAAAGATAGCCGATTTCTTGAGAGAGTTAAAACCGGCAAAAGCTTATATTGCTATCCCCACAAGACCACCGGCAGAAAAAGGAGTAAAACCAGCAAATGAGCAGGTTATTAATACAGCATACCAGATTTTTAGCAAAAAGTTAAGCAATGTAGAGTATCTGATTGGCTATGAAGGAAACACCTTTGCCTTTACTGGAAATGTTGAAGATGACCTGCTTGGTATTACCTCTGTCCATCCAATGAGGGAAGAAGGAGTTAATGAGTTTTTATCGAAGGCTAACTCAGATTGGGGCGTTATCCAGAAATTAATTAAAGAGAAAAAAATCATAGAGGCAGAATTCAAAGGAAAGAAGTTTTATATGAGGAAGCTATTTGATTGAAATATACTCAGCGTCAAACATTCTGGAGGCAGAGCTAATAAAATCTCTACTTGAAGAAAACGGGATAGATTGCCTCCTTTTAAATAAAAATATGATTACCCTTTATGGTACTCCCATTCCTTTTGGAGGAATTAAGATTATGGTTAATGAGAAGGATAAAGAAAAAGCTGAATCTCTTATTTCACTTATACCTTAAGGTTTCTCCAGGATTAAGCGAGCTGTCCTCCTTCGCCGGATAAAATGTCTATTATGCAAGTATCTACTGGAGACATACCTTTTTTGCTTAAGTAACCCAGATTTTTGATTGTCTCCTCTACATCTTTTCGAACGATTCCCTCTTTATCCGGAATCCCAATATTGTGTAAAGCCAGAAGAGCCCCTTCCACTGCTACAGATACTGCTCCGGATATCTTTAGTGCACAACCTCTTTTCCCACCGTCACAAACCATCCCGGCTAATGTCCCCATTGAATTGTTTACCGCAATTCTTATTTGATTTACAGTTCCACCCATCATATAAGTAATAGCACCGCTAACTGCAGACCCTGCAACCACTCCGGCCCCGCATATAGGGGACAAGACTCCGGTAAATGACTTTATATAGATTGTAATTAAACAGCTTAAGATAATGGCTCTAAATAGTTTCTCATTATCAAATTTTTTAATTCTTTTAATGGCCACCAGTGGTAAAGTAGCTGCTAATCCATGATTACCACTTCCTGCAACTATCATTACAGGCTTTTTGGCTCCGCTCATTCTTTCATAAACGCCAGCCCCTGCAAGGATTCCTGGATAAGTGAAAACACTCTTCTCTGGATTTTCCCCCTCTTCAATGAGAGATTCTCTTAATTGATAAGCGAAATTTTCTTTATTTTCCATACCTTTCAGTCCAATTTCAGAATTTATCTCTAATGCTTTTTTAACAATAGGGGCATCTTCCAACTCAACAGTATCAGCAAATTTCTTAAAATCTTTTAAAGAATAATTCTGTATCTCATTTTTTACCTCATTCGCAGTAGTTTGACTCTTATTATCTTTTATAATTCTACCGTCTGTTTCAATAAAGGTGATATTTGTATGCTCTTTCTCTATCGTACAGATAGCATAACTTTCCGGAGAAACAATTTTTACCCGGATATAGAGTATATTCTTTTCTCTGTCCAGCTTCACTTTAATCCTTTTCTGCCTGAGGTATCTTCTGGCTATCTCAACATCTTTTTCTGAGGCAGCCTCTAAAACTTCCAGGCCTTTATCAGGATTTCCACAAATTGCCCCTAAAGCCGCTGCAGAATCCAGACCTGTCATCTTTGTTCCGGGAACCCTCACTCTGGCTCCATTCTTGTAAACATTTTTATCTACCACAACCGATATTTTTTCTATATTCCCAGAAATGTATTTCTTCGCCGTAGCTGCTGCCAGGGCAACAGCTATCGGCTCTGTGCATCCCAGAGCAGGTTTTACTTGCTCGCGCAAAATCGCTAATAAAGTGTTTTCTATATTATTCTTTTCCATTTTTATCCTTGTAACAATTTAAAAGACTATATGTAACTTATTACAATCTTAGAAATTTTGTCGATTTCCTTCTCTTAAACAACCTTAAAAACAAAAGAGGATTTACTCATAGCTTCTCAAGGAGAGTTTTCTTCCCTAACAAAGAACCTAAAAGAATAAGAGCACCTTAAATCCTATAGATAAATAAGGTGCTCTTATTCTATATCTGGACGACTTAATAGGGAAATATTCGATATTTTTTAGTAAAATTTACCTGTTGCACAAGAATGTTGCAATAACCTCAGCAAAAACATCTGTTGCCATTTTTAAGGCTTCTATTTCAACGAACTCATCGATTGTATGTGCTTGTTCAAGACTGCCGGGCCCAAATATAAGAGTCGGGATCCCACCTCGATTTATGAGAAATCTCGCATCCGTCGTTCCAACCATACCAGCAACTTCCCCTTTTTTACCAGAAACATCCTCATAACACTTAGATACCAACTTCACAATCTTTTCATCCTTCGATATCTCTGAAGGCTCAGCAAAAACAGCCTCTTCTCCAATGTCGGCTTTGATCCTCAGCTCGCTATCTTCTCCTTGAAGATTCTTAAGGAGTTTCTTAATCATTTGCACGACTTCTTCTTTTCTTTCACCTGGAACAACCCTCCGATCCACAGTGATTGTACACGTATCGGGGACAATGTTGGTTTTCGTGCCACCTTTGATAGTTCCAATGTTTATCGTCGGTCTTCCAAGAATTGGATGATCAGCTTTTAATTCTATTGATTCAAAAGCCTGGATTACCTTTGCCATCTTTGAAATAGCGTTTATCCCTTTTTCTGGAGTTGATCCATGGCAGCTTCTGCCAATAACTGTAATTTTAGGCCAGATGAGGCCTTTTGCCGCTACCATCAATTTAAATCCTGTGGGCTCCCCGCAGATTGCGGCATCCGCATTTTGACTGAGTTTGCTGTTTTCCACCAGGTATTTGGTCCCTAAAGAACCCAGGACCTCTTCATCAGCTACAGCTTGAAAAACTAACTTTCCATCAAGTTCTACTCTGGAGCGCTGTATCGCAGCGATTACTTCAAGCGCAGCCGCAACCGACCCTTTCATATCACAGCTACCACGTCCCCAAAGCTTTCCATCTGACTCCTCAGCACCGAAGGGACGATGTTTCCATCTAGTTACATCACCTACAGGAACAACATCAAGATGACCATTCCAGGCAAGGGTTTTTCTACCATTACCTATTACAGCCTCAACACTTATTCTGTCTTTTTCTGGTTCATATATAGTTATATTGGAAGCATCAAATTTTCTTAGATAACCTTCAACAATTTTGGCTGCCTCTCTTTCATTACCAGGGGGATTTTCGCTTGGGATCTGAATAAGTTCTTTTGCGATAGTGAGCATTTCACTATAATCTATATTATCCCTTATTCTTTTAATGTTCATTCTAAGCCTCTACAAATTTATTGACATGTTCCATATCCTGAGGTTTTGTTAGAAGACTGACAACCACAAACACGATAATGTTCCCTATTAACCCTACTATTCCTGGATTGATACCAGCAGGGGACGCAGCTCCAGAGTATGCGAAATAGGAATTTAAGAGCGCGCCGACAACAAAACCAGATATTGCTCCTCCTTTAGTGGCTCTTTTCCAATAGACTGCACCGTACACGGGAGGCGCAATTTGAACGATAAATCCATATCCTCCTAAAAGAAGGGCTACCAGACTTGCACTTCCAAAAATCGCAAGATAATAAGATATAGCCCCAATTACAAGCACCATTATTCTTAGTGTCCAGAGTACACTTTTCTCGGACATTTTTGGGTTAATAACTCTTACTACATCTTCAACGAATGTTGAGGCAGCACCATGCGTTATAGCATCAGCTGAAGACATTGATGCTGCAAGCGTTCCCGCACCTATTATTCCAATAAGCAGTGGAGAGAACTTCAACATATGAACCATGGTAGGAAGGATTTGATCTGCCGCCGCTAATTCCCCCGAAGAAACCTGCATCATTCCTGAAAAGCCAATAAATAATACAGGCACCAGGAAAATCGCGAATAACGGATACATCATAACGGTTCTTTTCATCGTTTTAATATTTGTAGTATAAGTTTTCATGAATAGGTGTGGCCACATCATAAAGCCTATTATTGAAACTAATGTAGCTGTAGAAAAAGCTACAATTCCCATATGAGACCCTTCTTTTCCTATAATCAGATGACCAGGATTTGTCGCGGCTATCTGTTGAAACATTGCTGTGGGGCCACCGTATAAATGATACACTAGATACAATCCTACCACCCATGCTATAATAAGCATCAGCCCACCTTGGACAACATCACTCCATGCCGCTCCTCTTACACCACTCGTTATCACATAAATGACAACAACTCCATAGGCAATAAGTGCTCCTGCCCAAAATGGTATATGTCCGCCTGTTAATATGTTGACAGTATACGCAACGCCTTTTAATTGGAGGCAGATATATTGAATGAACGCTATCGTTGCGACAAGAGCAATTAGAACCGGTAGGAGATTACTTTTATATCTCCCTTTTAAAAGATCTCCTTCGGTAACATGAGAGAATTTTTCACCTATCCTAGATACCTTTGGTCCAAAGAAATACCACGGCAACATTCCTAAAGCACAATAACTCAATATGTAGAAAGATGCAGCTCCTTTAGAATAGGCCCATCCAGGACCTCCTAAAAAAGCAAAAGCACTAAATATAGTACCACCCATCAAAAACCACATTACAACGAGACTGATATTCCTTTCAGCAACAACATACTCTGAAATAGAGGCTTTTCTCTTATACCCTGCAAGCAGACCTAAGGTAAGCGCAAATGCAAGATATGCTATCATGCAGATTAAGACTATTATCCAGCTTTCCATTTATACACCTCCTGTACGAGATTCCCATAGATACAACAAAACAAGCCCTATAAACAGAAGAACTATCCATATCACTATCCACCCCATAGAAAAGGGCATCCCCATAATATATGGAGTAACCCTATTTGCAACCGCATAAAATGGGAAAATTACCGCAAGGACGCAAATAGCAAAAAATACACCAAATAGAGAGTAGACCCTTTTCTTTTTTGGTGGTGTATCTTTTCGGAATAATACAATGTTTTTCATCTGTTTTTTCCTCCTTTTGCAAAACAGGACACAGTTTAATTTTCTGTGGAAAGCTCCCAAAAGAGAAATTAACCTTTTGACATTCCTCTCCTTGGAAACTCTCCTTTATCCCGGTCAACGGCCTACCTGCCTTTCACCTCCTCCCGGCCTTATTTTTACTTCCCTTGCCAAAGACATAACTTCATTATTAATTGTTAGCAAAAAAAATTTGTCAAATGGCAGTAACGGGTTATCGAAAAGTGACTTTCTCATAATTCTAAGAAAGATCATCTTTTTATACTCTCACAATATTATCCAGAACCAACCTTTTACTGACAATTCTATTTTACCTACCCTATTTTTTTTGTCAATTTTGTTATTTTCAGAAGTCTCTCCATTTAAAGTAGATTATTAAGTATCATATTGGCAGCTTGCATTGAATAGCGCGTAAAAATCTCGTACTACTTTTTACCCGGAATCATCTCATTCAATCCCGCCCTCTTATTTCCTTCACCTTTAAAATACTCTCCCTCAAAAACAATTTTGGCTGGCCCAATCATAAATATGTTTTTGATTCTTTCATCCTCCATCTTAACCTCTGTTTTAATTTCTCCTCCCTTAAAAGTTAATTCTATGGGCTTTTTGATATCTATTTTATTCAGAAGGGTCACTGCTGTAGATACAGCTGTTGCCCCAGTACCACAGGCTAATGTTTCATTTTCAACTCCCCGCTCATATGTTCGCACTTTAAAATGATTCTTTCCAAAAATTTGCACAAAATCTACATTGGTTCCTTCCGGGAATATCTCCTTAAAATACCTTATTGAGGCTCCCAGCCCGAGGACATCTGCTGACTCTATATTATCAACAAAAAGAATGGCGTGGGGGACTC
>JAYEHT010000315.1:0-6570 GCA_034659655.1 Candidatus Aerophobota bacterium
CAAGCTGGATTTTAAGACCTCCTCTCCAGATTTTTAAAAGGCGGGAAGGAATTAAAATAGTATCTGCCTATTTTATAATGGTTGTTCCTGGTTGTCCTTACGGAGAGGAAGGAATATTCATTTTTGCCGATTCAGGAATGGTCCCCAATCCAGATGCAGAACAGTTAGCCGAGATCGCTATCTCTTCTGCGGATACAGCAAAGGAGTTACTTAAGGTTAAGCCGAGAGTGGCTATGCTATCTTTTTCTACTAAGGGAAGCGGCAAAGACCCTATTGTGGATAAAGTTATTTCTGCAACCCATATTGCTCAAAAAAGAAGGCCGGATCTATTAATTGACGGAGAACTGCAGGGGGATAGTGCGCTGGTACCTTCTATAGGCAAAAGAAAAGCCCCGGGGAGCCCGGTAGCAGGGAGAGCAAATGTACTAATCTTTCCCGACTTAAATTGTGGCAACATTGCTTATAAACTGACTCAAAGATTAGCCAAAGCGGAAGCTTACGGTCCACTTGTTCAGGGACTTACTAAACAGGTAAATGATTTATCAAGAGGTTGTACTACCGAGGATATTGTAGGAGTAGTAGCTATAACCTGCGTTCAATCGCAAATGCTGAAATAGTGAATAAATTCTAAGGAAGGTTAAATGTTCGTTCTATCTTTAAATTGTGGCAGTTCATCAGTTAAATATCTACTCTATGATTGGGATGAAAAGAGAACAATTTCAAAGGGAATAGTAGAAAGAGTTACTATAGGAGAGTCTTTCATTGTTCACGAGATACCGGGGAGGGAGCCTCTTAAGATTAACTACGAATGTCCAGATCACAAAACAGCTATTAAATTAGTTGTAGACACATTGACGAGCTCAAAATATGGAGCTATTAAGAACTTAAATCAAATTGCAGTGGTGGCTCACCGGGTTGTTCACGGGGGAGAAAAATTTACTAAATCTGTCCTTATAGATGAAGATGTCTTGAAGATGATTAGGGAGGTCTCCCCTCTTGCTCCTCTTCATAATCCACCCAATATTGCCGGTATAGAGGCGTCAACATCCTTACTTCCCGATACTCCACAGGTAGCTGTGTTTGATACAGCCTGGCATCAAACTATGCCTTCTGATGCTTATATTTATGCTTTACCATATGAATGGTATGAAAAATATGGTATAAGAAGGTATGGTTTTCATGGGACATCACTTTTATATGTGGCAAAAAGAGCGGCTCTCCTTTTAGGAAAAGACCCTTTTCAATGTAATCTTGTGAGTTGCCATATAGGCAATGGAGTTAGCATAAATGCTGTAAAAAATGGAATTTCTGTGGACACAAGTATGGGGTTCACCCCCTTGGAAGGAGCAGTTATGGGCACCCGTGCTGGCGACCATGATGCCGCAGTTGATTTATTTATGATGAAAAAAGAGAATTATAGCCCCGATGGGATAGACAATATTTTAAACAAAAAAAGTGGTATCTTAGGCATAAGTGGTAAATATACTGACCGACGAGACATAATTAAAGCAATGGAAGATGGAGATGAAAGAGCAAAATTAGCCTTTGAAATTGAAGTCTACAGACTCAAAAAATATATCAGTGCTTATATGGCTGTACTGGGGAGAGTGGATGCTCTTGTTTTTACTGCAGGAGTAGGAGAGATGGGCAATGAAGTTCGGGAGAAGGCTCTGGAAGGACTTCAGCCATTTGGGATAAAAATGGACATTAAAAAGAACGCCTTAGCAAGGACAAGGAATGCAGAACTGGATATTTCCGCAGATGATTCTCCAGTTAAAATATTTGTTATCCCCACGGATGAAGAGATAATTTTTGTAGAGGATGGGGTAGCCATCCTTGAGAATAGATACGATGTTCATACTAACTTTGAATACTCTTTCCAGAAACCGGGGTATAAAAATAAGATACGGGATGAGCAATTCTCAAAAGAATGCAAAGAGAGACCCGAGCTTCTTAAGATTGTAGCTAAGAGGTGATTGAACTTACAAAAAATCTTTAGTTCAATTTTAGAGAAGAGTAAGGAGTTTTGAATTTAAATATTTGAATTTTGGATTTGTTTAGGATTTAGTGCTTAGGATTTTGAATTTACCCTATTAAATAGTGTTTAATAGGGTTTAAAAATTTCAAGAAATCTAAATTTATTACACCAATACAAATAAAAACATTTTAAGGAGTAGATAATGGGTGTTCCTAAGAAAAAACGTTCTAAATCTCGAATAGGGAGTAGAAAAGCTCTCCCGAAGCTCTCCCCTCCTTCTATTAGCTACTGTCCTCAGTGTAAGAGTCCTAAATTACCTCATTTTGCTTGCCCTAAGTGTGGCTATTACAAAGGAAAACTGGCAGTGGTGATAAAAGAAAAAGGGGAGAAAAAGAAGAAAGGAGATTAATCTATGAGAATAGTCATAGATGCTATGGGGACAGAGAAAGGTGTAAATATGGTAGTTGAGGGAACTTTAAAAGCGATTGAAGAAAACCCCCAGATTGAGGCAATTTTAGTAGGAGATAGGGAGAAGATTGAGAAGGAAGTTAAAAAATTTCATTTAAACGAGTCTCCTTTTTTAGTAAGACATGCTTCTCAAGTGGTTAGTATGAATGATTTTGCTCTTACCTCTTTAAAAAAGAAAAAAGACTCTTCCATTAATGTAGCTTTGGATATACTCAAGAGAGGAGAGGCGGATGCTTTAGTCAGTGCAGGTAATACGGGAGTAGTGATGACAGCCAGCTTATTTAAAATAGGGAAATTAAGAGGAGTAGAGCGTCCTTGTTTAACGGTTGTTTTCCCTACAATAATAAAAGATAAGAGAGTTGTCCTCCTGGATGTAGGGGCAAATGTTGCCTCTCGAGCTAATCACCTTTTTCAATTTGCTATTATGGGAAGTGTTTATGCTTGTAAAATCCTCAAAGAAAAAAAACCGAGGGTGGGTCTGTTAAATATAGGAGAAGAGGAGAATAAAGGTAATGATTTAATTATACAGACTTTTAAGCTTCTTAAACAATCTTCCTTAAACTTTGTGGGTAATATAGAAGGGGGAGATATTACCAGCGGAAAGGTGGAGGTGGCTGTTTGTGATGGATTCGTAGGGAATATAATACTGAAATTTGCCGAGGGATTTGCCAAAACTACCCTTAATATAGTAAATAGAGAAATAAAAAAGGGACTGCCAGAGGTAAAAAGAGTTTATTCTCCGACATTGTTAAAAGAATTGAGTAAAAGCTTTGATTATGCTGAGTATGGAGGAGCTCCTCTTTTAGGAATAAACAGAACCTGTATCGTAGCCCATGGTGCCTCTTCAAGTAAAGCTATCAAAAACGCTATCTTAACTGCTTATGAGTTTTCTAAAGCGGAAATAAATAAATATATAGAAGAAGCATTAGCTGAAGATAAACCCCGTTAGATGTTTATTATCTAACGGGGTAAAGGTGCTGAGAATGAAGTTAAACGAAACCCAGATAATAGGAACAGGGTCTTACCTCCCTCGCCGTATCTTAACTAATGCAGATTTAGAGAATATGATTGATACCTCTGATGAGTGGATACGCGCAAGGACAGGAATTAAGGAAAGAAGAATTGCTGACAAGAAGGAAGCAGCCTCAGATTTAGCCTATAAAGCTTCCATAAAAGCTATGGAAGCGGCAAAAATTATCCCTCAAGAATTAGATATGATTATCGTAGCAACTATTACTCCAGATATGATTTTCCCTGCCACAGCTTGTATTCTTCAGGAAAAGTTAGGAGCACAAAAAATTGTTGGCTTTGATTTAGAGGCTGCTTGTTCAGGCTTTCTTTATGGACTTAGTGTAGCCAGTCAATTTATTGCTACGGGTATGTATAATACTATTTTAGTAGTGGCCGCAGAAACTCTTTCCCGAATTACCGATTGGAAAGATAGAAATACTTGCGTTCTTTTTGCCGATGGCGCAGGGGCAGCAATCTTAAGACCATCCCATGGTAGTAGCAGGATAATCTCCAGCTATTTGGAAGTTGATGGCTCTGGGGCAGATTTAGTGAAAGTTCCTGCCGGAGGCTCAAGATTTCCCGCCAGTATAGAAACAGTTAAAAACAGAGAGCATTATATGAAAATGAAAGGTAATGAACTGTTTAAAAAAGCGGTAAAGATGATGGCTCAAACAATAGAAATGTCCTTAAATAGAGGAAATTTAACTGTCGAGGATGTCAATCTTTTTATCCCCCACCAGGCTAACATTCGTATCATCCAGGCAGTGACTAAAAGGGTGGGGTTAAGTATGGATAAAACCTGTATTAATTTAGACCGCTATGGTAATCTATCAGCCGCTTCTATTGCAGTAGCTTTAGACGAGAGGGTAAGGGAAGGAAAAATAAAGAGAGGGGATAAAATTCTTTTTACCACCTTTGGAGGTGGAATCACCGCTGGTTCTATCCTCCTTGAATGGTAAGGAAAAAGCAGGATTAGAGGATTAAAGGATTAAAGGAAAAACAAAAAACCGAAGAGAAAACTAAACTTTTAAGATTGAACCAGATGTAAGGAATAAATATGAAAAAAAGAGAGATAATTTTTATTGTTGCACTAATTATTTTAGCAAACTCTTCTCTTCCTACCTCTGCACAGAAAAAAGAGATACCCAGAGTGACTGTTTTCTCCAGGGGTCTCGCTTTAGTGGAAGAGGCAAGGGGGGTACCTGTCAAAAAAGGAGTTAATTCATTGAGTTTCGGTCCTGTAAGTAAAGGAATAATTATGGATTCGGTTTATCCGGAAGCAGAAGGATGCAGGTTTTTAGAGCAAGAATATGTCTCGGATTCACTCTTATGGAGAGTGATATCTGAAAAAGAGAGGGAAACTCTCTTAAGAGTTACCTATCTTACAACAGAGTTGAGTTGGAAATTAAATTATCAAATTAAGGTAGATAGTAAAGAAAAGTTTATGGATTTATATGGCTGGGCAACAGTGATAAACAAAACTGGGATGAGCTTCTCTCAAGTTTATTTAACTCTTTCCACGGAAGATGCTATCTTCTCCTATACTTCTTCTTATCCTCTAACTCTTAAAACAGGGGAGGAAAAAAGGATTGCAATTCTCTTTAGAGAGAATGTTCCTGTGCGAAAAATCTATTTTTTTGATGGGGCTAAATATAATGAAGAGGTGAGAGAAGAATTGGTATTTGAGAATACTCAAGAGAGAGGATTGGGAATAGCTTTTCCTGCGGGAGATGTATACATCTATAAAATTGAGCCGAACAACAAAATCTCTTTCATCAGTAAAGATAGTTTTCCTCAAATTCTGCCCTTTGAAAAGGGAAGGATATACTTAAGAGAAGCAAAGGGAATAAGAGGGGAAAGAGTTCAAACTTCTTATAAACAACTAAAATCTTCAGAAAAGGAATATAGTTACAAGATAATTCTCATCAATTCAAGAATTATGCCTGTAAATATAAAAGTTCAGGAACACTTTTATGGAGAATGGGAGATAGTAAATAGCACTCCTTTCCAATATGAGAGAGCAGATAATAGTATTATTTACGATATAGAAGTGCCTGCAGGAGAAGAAAAGGAGATCGATTATAGAGCGAGGGTGAAGTAACAAATATGATCAAGAGGAGGAGATTAAAATGGCCAGTTTTACTGATAACTTACGAAATATAGCTCTGGTGGGAGGACAAGGGACAGGAAAGACATCTTTAGCAGAAGCTATATTATATGAGGCTAAGTTAATACCTAGAATGGGGAATGTAAAAGAAGGAAGTACAACATCTGATTATGATAGTATGGAAAAAAAGAGAAAATTTAGCATGAATCCTTCCCTGATTTATCTGAAATGGCGAAATCATAAGATTAATTTATTAGATACCCCTGGTTTTGCGGACTTTGTGGATAAGACGAGGTTTATTCTAAAAGTAGTGGAGACAGCATTATTTGTTATTTCTCCTTCCCTGGGAATAGGGAATGAAGAGAAAAAAATCTGGGAATATACAATAAAAGAGGGAATTTCTCGGGCAATATTTGTTAATAGAATAGAGGAGGAATTCGATATCTCTCGAATAATTAACCAGATAGAAGAAGAATTTGAGATTCCCTGTCTTCCCTTTCAATTACCTTTGATGGGGGGAACAATTGTTGATTTGATAGAGCTTGAAGAAGGAGTGGGTAGAGAAGGGAAAATCGAAAAAAAACAGGTTTCCAAAGAAGAGAGAGAGAAATTGGAAGAATATAGAAAAAAGTTGATGGAGTCAGCAGCGGAAACAGACGATGCTCTTATCGAAAAATATCTGGCAAATGAGAAATTAAGTAAGGAGGATATCAAAAAAGGATTAAGAGAGGGACTGGCAAAAAATAATTTTATTCCTCTTCTTTGTGGGTCTGCCCTTAAAAATGTGGGAATAGAGCTTCTGTTGAATAATATGATCGATTTTTTTCCTTCTCCCCTATCAAGAAAGTCTGCAAGGGGGAAACTTAGAGATAAAGAAATAGAAAGAAAAATAAGTGCAGAGGAGCCTTTATCTGCCTTTGTTTTTCAAACCCTTGCTGAAGCACATTTGGGAGAAGTGAATCTGTTTAAAGTCTATTCAGGTAGTCTTTCTTCGGGAAGCACTGTT